>CALWWT010000206.1 GCA_944385325.1 uncultured Clostridia bacterium
TGGGTTCAGTAATCCTGTATGACACAACGGGCTTCCCATTTTTGGGAGGTCCGTTTTCAGATTTTTTTGGGAACTGCGGGACGGACACCGGCATATTCTGTCTCATAGGCTGATATGAGCAGAAGGGAGGAACCTGTCATGCAGACACTTTTGACAGTCAAATCGATCACCTATGCCCAGAAAGGACAGCAGTTTCTGGAAAAATACTGGATTCATTCGTCGGTCGTTCCGACACCGGAAATGATCTCCAAACGCGGATGCAGCTATGCGCTGCTGGTGCGCGGAGATGCTGACCGCGCGGCAAAACTTCTGGAACAGGTGGGTATACAGGTGTTGGGCAAATATTCCTATCCGCTTGGGAAAGGAAGAGACCGATGAACGGCCGGGCAGTGTATTTTGACCAGGCGGCGACTTCTTATCCCAAACCGCCGACCGTCATCCAGGCGGTCAATCAGGCGCTTATCCAGTTTGGCGGCAATCCCGGGCACGGCGGTCACCGGATGGCAATGCGGGCGGCACAGCAGGTTTTCCGGACACGGGAAGAGGCAGCGCGCTTTTTTGGAGCGGAACCGGAAAACGTGGTATTCACCGCTTCCTGTACCCACGCGCTGAATATAGCGCTGAAAGGTATTATGGAAATAAAAGGCGGGCATCTGCTGGCGTCGATGTATGACCACAATGCTTCGCTCCGACCAGCTGCCGCACTTGGGCTGAAAGGCGTATGCGACGTCGGATTTTTTCCAGTATACGAGGGTGAACCGCAAAAGACGGTTGCGGCGTTTAAAGAGATGCTGCGCCCGGATACCCGGTGTGTTGTTTGTACCCACGCTTCCAATGTAACCGGGGCGGTGCTGCCAATCCGGGAGATTTACGAAATCTGTAAACGTGCCGGGGTTGTCTTTGTTCTCGACGCCGCCCAGACTGCCGGCGTTTTGCCGGTCACCCTGCAGGACGCGGACATTATCTGCACTGCCGGGCATAAAAGTCTGCTGGGGATTCAGGGAAGCGGGCTGATGATTCTCCGTCCGGGACTGAAAATGTCTACCTTAATGGAAGGCGGAACCGGCATCCGTTCACTGGAACGGGATATGCCGGAGGACAGCCCGGAGCGCTTCGAGGCGGGAACGCTGGGATTGCCGGGCATTATGGCGCTCGGCGCCGGAATCCGCGAAGTTAGGCGTATCGGTTTACAGCGGATTTACACCGGTGAAATGGCGATGGCAGCCCGTTTTTACAATGGTTTGCAGCATATTCCGGGTGTTCAGGTGGTCAACCGCGGGTTTAAGGTGGGCGAATATGTGCCGACTATCAGCTTCTGCATCGGTCAACAGGATAGCGGAACCGTTTCCGAGCAGTTATCTGCCCATGGATTCATGCTCCGAGGCGGTTATCACTGTGCCGGGATGATCCATGATCTGCTTGGTACCCGAAGCACCGGGACGGTACGGTTTTCCTGCGGCAGGGGAACAACGCCCGGTCAGATCGATACACTTTTGAAAGTTGTGAAAAAAATCGCCGCAGACGGTTGAAATTAACGGCAAATCTTGTTACAATAATAGAAAACAAATCAATGAGTACAGATATTCTGTTTTGTGGGAAAGCCGGGCTGGATCGGTGGTTTGCAGCGGATTTACGAATCATTCTTATTTCGTTTATAATTGGTCCAGTCTTTTCTGCTATGCTTATTTACAATCCTGCGTGCTGCCCACGCAGGATATGACCATAAGAGGTGACACAGATGAGCTTTTTGGTACAGTTCTGGGAAAGTTTGACCAGAATGTTCACCCAATTCTGGGAGTCGGTTCTGCTGGCGGTCGGAAATTATGACCTGCTGCTGGATACGCTGGATATCGCGCTGATTGCGTATATTATCTATAAGGGGATTCAGATCGTCCGGGAGACCCGTGCCGGACAGCTGGTCAAGGGCATTCTGCTGCTGACCGGATTGTATCTGGTGGTTTACCTGATGCAGCTGCAGACAACCCTTTGGCTGCTGAATAAGATTATTGAGATGGGCATTATTATTCTGTTTATCGTCTTCCAGCCGGAGCTGCGGAGTATCCTGGAACGCGCCGGTCGGACAAAGGTGTCGATGCTGCCGTTTGCACATACCGAAAATTCTCTGCGGCAGGCGACCATCTGGGGCGAACCGATCGACGTTATCTGCGAATCGGCACAGCGGCTTTCCATCACAGCAACCGGTGCGCTGATCGTCGTTGAACGCCAGGTCAAACTGGGCGACCAGATCAGGACAGGCGTTGTACTTAACGCAATTCCCAGCGTGGAATTGATGGGCAATATCTTTTTCAAGAACTCGCCGCTGCATGACGGCGCAATGATCATGCGCGACGGTAAAGTTTACGCCGCCGGATGTTTTCTGCCCAAACCCAAGCAGGAGCAGGATATCGATAAAAACCTCGGCAGCCGTCACCGTGCTGCAATCGGCATCAGCGAGGTGTCCGATTCACTGACGGTTGTTGTCAGTGAAGAGACGGGCGGTATTTCGCTGGCGGTCAACGGACGTCTGATTCGGAATCTGTCGGTGGATAAACTGCACCAGACGCTGGACTATTATCTGCTGCCGCAGGAAGACCCGTCTGAACGCAAAAAGAAAAAACAGTCGTTCTTTGCCAGGAAAAAGAAATAATCCCCAGAGAGAAGGGAGTGTTTTGAGGTTTGTTGTTTAAAAAGGAGAAGCAGGACAAGGTTAACGCCGCGGTCACGGAAACAACTGAGGAAAAAAAAGGGCTGCGCGGCGTGACAATCCAGTCGCTTTTTAATAACAATAAGTTTGTTGCGCTGCTTTCGATCGTCGGTGCCACCCTCTTGTGGTTTACGGTATGTATGCAGCAGACGACTAATTTTAACGGAACGATATCGAATGTTCCGGTCAGTATCAGTTATGATAATTCGATGGCGCAGGATCTGGGACTGGAATTGATCGGCGATATCAAGACTACGGTTGACGTCCATGTCACCGGTACCCGATATGCTATTACTTCGCTCGAAGCGGATGACTTTAACGCCCGGATTTCTCTTTCTACTGTGACCAAGGCAGGAAATTATACTCTTTCGATTGAGGTGATCCCGAAAGCCAGCAGTTCGGATTATATGATCACTTCCTGGTCACCGGCAGAAGTGGAACTGACTTTTGACAAGATCGTCAGCAAGACGCTGCCGCTTGAGATCAACACACCCGGTCTGACGGCTGCGGAAGGATACCTGATGGAGACGGCATATGCAGATTTTGACTATGTTACGATAACAGGTCCGCAGACAGAGGTCAATAAGGTCAGCCACTGTATCGTCAATATCTCTGCCGAGCAGGAGCTGTCCGAGACATTTACGACAACAGGTACTGTCACACTGGTTGACGAGATGGGAGCCGCTATTCTCAGTGAGAACATTGAGTATGACCACAGTTCGGTTGCCGTTACAGTCCCGATCTATAAGACGAGGGAACTGCCGTTGAATGTGGAGTTTATCAATGTACCGAGAGGATTCCCGATCGAGCAGCTGGGATATACGCTGTCGAGAAATTCGATTCTGGTTGCTTCGCCCAGCGAAACAATTGACAATGTAGACGCGATTACAGTCGGTCCGATTGATTTCCGTGAAATCGATATCGGAACCGAACTGACGCTGGATATCACATTGAACGCCGGATTGAAGAATGTCGAAAATGTAACCTCGGTTACAGTAACATTCCCGACCTATGGATTGTCGGCACGGACACTGGATCTGGACAATTTTGTCTTTGAAAATGTTCCGGTTGGGGTAGATATCACACCGCTGAGTGATTCGATTGAGGATATCCGTGTTGTTGGTGATTCGTCGATTATTGCAGATCTCACCCAGGAAGATCTGGTTGGTATTATTGATCTGTCCCAGTACAGTCTCAGCCGTGGACGGTATACTGTTTCGGTCAAGGTTTATGTTCAGGGCAAGGTACTTGCCTGGGCAGTGGGAGAGTATTCCCTCAGTATTGACGTTGTCCCGAAAGAGACGGTCTCTGACACTGCCGGCTGAGAAAAGCCAGCCTGAAACAAACGGCATGTAGTATGGGCTGCTGGATATCCGGCAGCTCTTTGTCGTGTCGGAGGATGCACAAGTAAATAAAGAGGAAAGGAATTTGCCATGCTGCTTATTTCCAATATCATGACGCCGCCCGGAAGCGGTGATGAAGCGGCGGTCGAAAAGGCTCTTTCCAGACTGGGCGTGAAGCCTGGCGGAATAAAGGAAGCCTATGTTTATAAGTCGTCGCTGGATGCCCGACGCCGCGGTGAGATCCACATTGTTTCCACCGTTGCGGTGCGGCTTTTGGGAGATGAAAAGAAGGTTGCGTCTCACCCACCGCGCGGTGTCAGTTTGCAGTACCGTCCGGACGAGGACTTTACGATTCAGAAGGGCGATAAACCCTGTCCAACACCGGTTGTAGTTGCGGGTTTTGGACCGGCCGGCATATTTGCCGCCGGACTGCTTGCACGGGAAGGTTACCGGGTGATCGTACTGGAGCGCGGCGGCTCGATGGATGAACGGGTCAAAGCGGTCGAGTCTTTCTGGAGCCGCGGAGAGCTGGATACACAGTGTAATGTACAGTTTGGGGAAGGCGGCGCCGGGACATTTTCCGACGGCAAACTGACCACCCGGATTAATGACCCGCTTTGTAGGTATGTGCTGAACCGGTTTGCCGAACACGGCGCACCGGCTGAGACATTGCGCCGGGCAAAACCGCATATCGGAACCGATCTGCTGCAGGGTGTCGCCTGTTCGATGCGGCGGGAAATTATCCGCAATGGCGGAGAAATCCGTTTCCATGCCTGCCTGACCGGGTTGGATATCCATAACGGGCAGCTTCGGGCGGTCGAGGTGAATGGTGAGAAACTGCCCTGTTCCCGGCTGATACTGGCGGTTGGTCATTCTGCACGGGATACCTTTGAGATGCTGCGCGGGGCCGGTGTACCGATGGAACCCAAGCCGTTTTCAGTCGGTGTGCGGATCGAACATCTGCAAACCGAAATCAACCGCGGGCTGTACGGTGAAATGGCAGAAAGCCCGTTCCTTCCGCCCGGAGAGTACCAGCTCTCCCATCGTGAAAACGGTCGGGCAGTGTATACCTTCTGCATGTGTCCGGGCGGACTGGTTGTACCGGCAGCATCTGAACAGGGCGGCGTGGTCACCAATGGCATGAGTGAATACAAAAGAGACAGGGATAATGCCAACGCTGCGGTTGCCGTTTCGGTCAGCAGCGAAGATTTTGGTTCCGATCCGCTTGCCGGAATGCTGTTCCAGCGGAAACTGGAACAAGAGGCGTTTATTGCGGCCGGCAAAAACTGGCGGGCGCCTGCGGCTGACGTCGGGTCCTTCCTGGACGGAAAAGCCGGGCTGAAACTGGGGAGGGTTACACCTTCTTATGCACTGGGGGTGGAAAAGGTGGATTTTGACCGGCTGTTCCCATCCTTTGTCACCGGGATGCTGCGGACGGGTCTGCGGGTGTTTGACCGCAAACTGCCAGGGTTCGCGGCGGCGGACGCTATCCTGACCGGTGTCGAAACCCGTACATCCTCGCCTGTACGGATTCCCAGAGGAGAGGATTTTCAGTCGGCTGTACGCGGGCTGTATCCATGCGGTGAAGGCGCCGGGTATGCCGGCGGAATTATGAGCGCTGCGGTGGATGGTCTGCGGGTTGCCGGAGCGATTATTGCCGGATATGCGGAGTAAACTATGGTTGGTATGGCTGCTTGCAGCAGTCACGGCTATACTGGCTGTGCTAACAATGTTTGTCGGATGCGGAGATGAGGATGATGTTTATCTCAATGTTTCTGCCATGCCGGTAAACCTTGATCCTCAGCTGGCGCAGGATGAAGAGGCGCAGCTGGTCATCCGCCAGATGTTCAAACGGCTGGTGACAGTACGGGACGGAGAAATCTGTCCGTCTGCCGCTGAGAGCTGGGAAGTGTCGAAAGACGGGCTGCGGTATACCTTTACGATTGCGCAGGAGCAGTACTGGTCAGACGGCGAGCCGCTTTCGGCAGAGGATTTTGTCTTTGCCTTTGAGCGGCTGTTCAGCCCGGAGACCGGCAGCCCATTTGCCGAGGATTTCGTATCCGTGACCGGTGCCGCTGAACGATTGTCCGGGATGGAAACGGTCATTGGTGTGACGGTACCGGACGCACAGACGGTAACTTTTACCCTCAGCCAGCCGGACAATCGGTTTCTTTACCTGCTTTCAACGACGGCGGCCAGTCCGTGCCGGGAGGATTTTTTCCTTTCGACCCATGGGCGTTACGGGCTGACAATGCAGACGGTTCTGGGCAATGGAGATTACCGTATCACCACCTGGAATGAAAGCCAGCTTCGTCTGCGCGGAATGTCCGGTACAGCCGAGGAAGGAACATCTATCCTGTTGTCAACAGATACTGAAGAACAATATGCTGTCTGGCAGACTGCTGCCGAAAATGGGCTGGGAATGGTTTATGGGCTGATGCTGAACCCTGCGTGTCCGCTTTTTGCAGAGAGCGGCGTGCGAAAAGCATTGCTGTGCGACCTGCCGGAAGATGTACCGCGGCGGCTCTTGCCTGAATGGATGTGGGAGGACGGTAAAGAACTGGAAATCCCGCAGATGGATTTGACCGGTATGCGGCAGATGTTTATGCTGGGAGCATCGGCGGCAGGCGGAGGCAGCGGATATACCGTCCTGATTCCGGAAGAATCCGGGCTGTATGACGCGTTTGCAGCCATTGCCCAAAGCTGGCAGCAGGATTTTGGGTTGTTCCTGGCAGTTGAACAGCTGCCGGAAAGGGAAGTGGCAGCCCGTGTCGCGTCGGGCGAATATGACGCCGCGCTGACTTTTTTGCAGGCGGAATACGATCACCCATTTGGCGTATTGTCCGGGATGCTGGAAGCGGATAAGACGGCAGGAACCGGTAAATTTTCCGGGCTGTATGATGAGGCGGTCACAGAGCGCGATCCGGAAATGGCGGAAAAACTGCTCTTTGATGCGGAACAGGCATTGCTGGACGAAGGATTTTTTTTGCCGATGTTTTTATTGCGGATCGGGTTTTCGTCCGGATCGCTTGCCCATTCGGATAATCCCGGTGGGCGGGAGATTACAATCTACCATCTTGTGACATGAAAACAGCTGTTTTCATGGGAAAGGTTTATACAATGGAACATATCAAAAATCTGATAAACGGAATGCTGATCGGAATTTCCAGTATCATCCCCGGGATGAGCGGCGGAACAATGGCAGTCATTCTTGATATTTTCGACCAGATGATCGGTGCGATCAGCAATCTGCGCCGGACATTCAAAAAGAGTGTGATTTATCTGGCGCCGATTGGTATCGGCATGGTTTTGGGCGTACTGCTCCTTTCCGGATTCCTGTCAGGGATGCTGCAAAGCCATCCGGTCGAGATGCAGCTGTTTTTTATCGGCGTTGTCGCCGGCAGCCTCCCGCTGGTCACCCGTAAGGCGCTGGAGGAACCTTTCCGTCGTCACAGCCTGCTGGCGCTGATGGGAACGCTTGCGGTCATGATCTGCATCTTCTTTGTCAAACCGGACGATTCTGGCGTGGAACTGATCCGTAATCCCGGCGTTTCTCAAATGATCCAGCTGATGCTGTATGCGGCGTTTGCAGCGGCCGCGATGGTCATTCCGGGGGTAAGCGGTTCATTTTTCCTGATGCTGTTTGGTGTCTATCACAGTGTTTTGACGGCGGTAAGCGAATGGAATTTCGCGGTGCTGATTCCGGTCGGGATCGGGATGATCATCGGTATCCTGTTCTGTGCAAAGCTGCTCGACCTGCTGCTGCAGCAGCATAAACAGGCAATGTACTTTGGTATTTTGGGATGTGTGGTCGGCAGTATCCCGAATATCTGGCCGACACAGCCGATCAGCGGAATGGATATCCTCTGGGGACTGCTTGCCTGCCTGGCAGGCGCGGCACTGTCGCTCTTTTGTGCATCTGATTTTCTGCGCAGCCGTCTGCGCCGCAATAAGAAAGAAAAATAAGGCAAAATCTGAGAGGATGAGCGAAAACCCCTTTACAAAAGGGAGCGTTTATGCTATACTAACTATCGTTGCCGTATAGATGGTTTTGCGGATTCAGCCCTGACCTTAGGGAATCACCGTTCCCTTAACTATTGTACAGGCAAACATTTTGAAAGAGGTGACTCATTATGATGAGAAAAGAAGAAAAGAACGAGATTATTGTTAACAACGCGCTGCATGAGGGCGACACCGGTTCTCCCGAGGTTCAGATCGCTATCCTGACCAGAAGAATCAACGACCTGACTGAGCACCTGAAGACCAACAAGAATGACCATCATTCCCGCCGCGGTCTGCTGAAGATGGTTGGCCGCCGCCGCAACCTGCTGGGCTACCTGCAGAAAAACGATATCGAACGTTATCGTGCAATCGTTGCGAAACTGGGTCTTCGTAAGTAATTCTGTAACCGATAAGGCAGATGGTATAACCGTCTGCCTTTTGGTGTATAAAACCCACGTCATGACCAGGCGGCAGGCTTAATGGGCGCTAGTGCTGTTTAGCATTAAATCGTACTTCCAGTGGCTGGAGGCAGGATTTATTGCTAAGCCTCTGCGCTTTATGCGGCTGACCGCCTGATCAATCCAAGTATAAGGAGGCTGCCCATATGGCACATATTGTCCACACCTTCAAGACAACCTTCGCCGGAGAAGAACTGACCGTCGAGACCGGACGCACCAGCGAACTGACCAATGGTTCCTGCTGGGTCAGATATGGTGATACGATTGTCATGGCAAACGTTACCGCCGCTGCAAAACCCCGCGAAGGCATTGACTTCTTCCCGCTGAACATCGACTATGAAGAGAAGATGTACTCTGTCGGTAAGATCCCTGGCGCGTTCCTCAAGAGAGAATCCCGTCCGACCGAACATGCGACTCTGACTGCCCGTATGATCGACCGTCCGCTGCGCCCGATGTTCCCCAAGGACATGCGCAATGACGTTTCGATTGTCACTACCGTCCTTTCCAGCGATATCGACCATGCGCCTGAGATCCTGGCATTCCTCGCTGCATCGATTGCAGTTGCCATTTCGGATATTCCGATCAACGGAACGGTTGCTGCTGTATCTGTCGGTCTGGTTGACGGCAAACTGGTGCTCAATCCGCATCGTGAAGACCGTGCAAAATCCGATCTGAACCTGACGGTCGCCGGCAGTGCTGAAAAGATTGTCATGATCGAAGCCGGAGCAAATGAAGTCCCCAACGATGTCATGCTGGAAGCGATTGCAACCGGTCATGAAGAAATCAAGCATATGGTTGCCTTTATCGAGGAAATCCGTGCTGCAATCGGCAAACCGAAATTTGAATTTATTTCCAAGGAAGTTCCGCATGAACTGCTGGACGAGATCCTTGCTGAATTTGGTGACCAGTTCAAATTCGCGCTGGATACCGATGACAAGAACATCCGTGAAGCAAACCTGCTGCCCATTAAGGACGCGATTCACGAAAAATATGACGAGACTTATGCTGAAACTGAGCCTGGTCTGATTGACGAAGCAATCTACAAAGCTCAGAAGGTTATTGTTCGCCGCTGGCTGCTGGACGAGCAGAAACGTGTTGACGGCAGAGGCATGGACGAGATCCGTCCGCTGCAGGCGGATGTTGCGCTGCTGCCCCGTGCACACGGTTCCGGTTTGTTCTCCCGCGGACAGACACAGGTATTGTCGGTTGCTACCCTGGGTCCGATCGGCGATGCACAGATTCTGGACTCGATCAGCGAAGAAACCGAGAAGAGATATATGCACCAGTACAATTTCCCGTCCTACTCGGTCGGCGAAACCCGTCCTTCCCGTGGACCTGGCCGTCGTGAGATCGGTCATGGCGCTCTGGCTGAAAAGGCACTGGTTCCGGTACTGCCTTCTGTTGAAGAATTCCCGTATGCGATCCGTGTCGTTTCCGAGGTTCTTTCTTCCAACGGTTCGACCTCTCAGGGCTCGATCTGTGGTTCGACTCTGGCACTGATGGACGCCGGCGTTCCGATCAAAGCGCCGGTTGCAGGTATCTCTTGTGGTCTGATCACCGAAGGCGACCGCTGGATGACGATGGTCGACATTCAGGGTCTGGAAGACTTCTACGGCGATATGGACTTTAAGGTCGGCGGTACCAAGAAGGGTATCACCGCTATTCAGGTCGATATTAAGATCGACGGTCTGACGCTGGATATCATCAAGGAAGCGTTTGAAAAGACAGAGAAAGCCCGTAACTATATTCTGGATGAGGTCATGCTTAAGGCGATTCCGCACTACCGTGACCATGTTTCCCAATATGCGCCCAAGCAGCGTTCGCTGGTCATCCCGGTGGACAAGATCCGTGATGTTATTGGTTCCGGCGGCAAGGTCATCCAGAAGATCACCGCTGAATGCGACGTCAAGATCGATATCACCGATGACGGCAAGGTATTCATCCTCGGTCAGGATCAGGATAATGTTGATCGTGCCGGTTATATTATTGAAACGATCGTAAAAGATCCTGAGGTTGGTGCGATTTACAAGGGTAAAGTCACCAGACTGATGAATTTCGGCGCGTTTGTTGAGATCGCTCCCGGTAAGGAAGGGCTTGTCCACATTTCCAAACTGGAAAACTTCCGTGTGGAAAAGGTAGAAGATGTTGTCCAGCCGGGCGATGAGGTTTACGTCAAGGTAACCGAGATCGACGACCAGGGCCGCATCAACCTTTCCAGAAAAGATGCAATGAACGATCTTGCCAAGAAAGGCAGAATCTGATAAAATAACGGCGGGGAGCCTGCTCAGATTGAGCGCTGCGGCTTCCCGCCGTTTTGCTGTGCAAAAGCCTTAAGGAGGAAAATATGTACACGACCATCCTTTTCGACCTTGACGGTACGATCACCAATTCAGAAGAGGGGATTATCCGTTCAGTGGAGTATGCCCTGCAAAAGAGCGGGATCACTGAATATGAGCGGTCAAGCCTGCTGCGATTTATCGGTCCGCCGCTTCGCCAGTCCTTTCAGGAGTATTTTGATATGACGCCTGAACAGGCGGCACAGGCAACTGCGTTTTATCGTGAACGGTATGCGCCGATTGGTAAATTTGAATGTACCCTTTATCCCGGAATTTCCGAATTGCTGCAAAAATTACACCATGCGGGCAGAAGGGTGGTTCTTGCCACATCAAAACCGGAAAACTTTGCAAGAGAGATTCTCGACCATTTTTCGCTGAGTGAATATTTTACGCTGATCGGCGGCGCGCTGCTGGACGGAAGCCGGGATACAAAAGAATCGGTTCTGCGCTATATTCTGAATACCGGGATTGTGACTGGTGACGCGGTTATGATCGGGGATACACGGTTTGATATGGAAGGTGCAGCTGCGGTCGGATTGCCTGCAATTGGCGTTTCGTATGGGTTTGGCAGCCGGGAAGAACTGGCTGAGGGCGGTGCGGCTGCGATTGCAGACAATGTGGAGCAGCTGTCGGCACTGCTGGATGTATGACGATATGAGGAGACGACATATGATTAAAGCCGCTGTTTTTGATATGGATGGACTGATGTTTGATACCGAGGCGGTCGGACGTGAAGCGTGGAACCAGGTAGGTGAACAGCTGGGTTTCGGCAATCTGGACGCAGTAAATGAAAGGTGCCTTGGCTGCAACAAGGACTATTGCCGCGGAATTTTTCGGGAAGTATTCGGCGATGCACTGACACTCGACCAGGTACTGGAGCTGGCAGCGCCTATTCAACAGGCATGGTACCGCGAACATGGAATGCCATGCAAAAAGGGGCTGACTGAGCTGCTGGATTACCTGAAAAAAACCGGACGGAAAATCGCGATGGCAACTTCCTCTGACCGGTCGATTGCCGAGCGTAATCTGGAGATGGCTGGGTTACGGTCATACTTTGACGTGCTGGTCTGCGGTGATATGGTCAAACGAAGCAAACCTGACCCGGATATCTATCTGACTGCTGCAAGATTGCTGGAAGTATTGCCGGAAGAATGCATCGGGCTGGAAGATTCCCGGAATGGCATTCTCAGTGTAGATGCGGCAGGTATGACCGCATTGCTGATTCCTGACCTGATTCAGCCGGATGAACAGATGCGGCAGGCAGCGGATGCGGTGCTGTCCGACCTTGGCAAGGTAATCGACTGGCTGGAAAGCCATAATAGGGATAATCTATGATATAAATGACAAAAGCTCTTCCCTGACTAACAGGGAGGAGCTTTGAGCTTGTCGAAAAAGTATTTTGGAGAATTTTTAAAATCGCTAAAATTCAACTAAAGTTTACCATAAGGCGGAAAGCAGGTCCAGGGCGGATGGTTCGCGCAGCGAACCGTGCCCTGGGCGCGCTCTGCGCGCAACCTTTCCCAAAAATCTAGCCATTGCCGCAGATTGTGCGGCAATGGCGATCTGCTTATCCCAACTTTTATGATAGAACCTTTGTGTATAGGATATTGACAAAAGAATAAATGTAGTATAAAATATTTATATAAAATTTCATAAAGAAAGGCTGATCCTGAATGATTGAAAAGGTGCGTCTGGTACCGACAACTGAAAATTCCCATCCTTTTGCCCGTGCGGCAGAAAAATGCCGGTTTTCAGAAAACGGGTACCTTGAAGAAGAATACTTTGTTTATGGTAAAGCAAAGCTTTATGACGCTGATGAGGATGAAAAACCGTTTGTGATCGCGTCAGACGTGCCTTATGTCAACCGGATGCTGATCAGACGTCCGGAAAATCCAGCATGTTTTAGCGGTAATATTGTAATTGAGCTGCTCAATCCGACCGCGCATATCGATATTGACCGGATGTGGGTAAACAGCTGGCAGTATTTTGTCCGGCATGGGGATATCTATATTGGAATGGTCAGCAAACCGGATGTCTTTGATTCGCTCTTTAGCTTTGATCGGGAGCGTTATGCCGAGATTAACTGGCCCAATCCGCTGCCTGACCGGAAAGTACCGGAAAACCTGATGTTTCCGTTGCAGACCCAGTGGGAAAACGGACTGCTGTGGGATATCATGATCGATTGCGGCAGGCTGTTCCGGAAAGCCGGCCCGCTGAATCCGCTCAACCAGTATATGGACAGAAAGACCTGGTTGTACCTGACCGGGTGGAGCCAGTGTACCGGATTTATCAACCGGTATCTGCGCAGTTTTTATCCATTGACCCATGAGCAGATTTTTGACGGGTATCTGAATGCCGGTGGCGGTGCACAGCTGGCACCGATCAATTCTTACCAGAGCTATGGTTTTCGCCGGAATATCTTTGGAACAGGCGAACAGAGTGTATTTGGAAGCCCGGTTCCTTTTATCGCACTGAATACCGAAAGCGAGAATCAGCGTGCTGCCTGGAGTGGTGATTCGGATGTACCCGGTCGGCTGTTCAGAAGCTATCAGATACCCGGTTCTGCGCATGATGAAAAGAATAATCTGGATGATTGGTATACAGAAGATCCGGATCTGAAAGGGAGAAAGTGGAAACCTTATCAGGGACTGGAAGGCGAGGTAAATAACTATCCTTATACCTATCTGTTCCATATGACCTTTGCCCGGCTGTTCAGCTGGGTGCGGGACGGCATTCCCGCACCACATATGCCGTTTATTGAAATAGAACAGGTTGACGGTGGTGAGGCAGATGGATGTATGTTCCGAAATCGGACCGATGGTTTTGGCAATGCATTGGGAGGTATCCGTACGGCTGCTTTGGATTATCCGACAGCACGCTACTATAACTGGAGCACGCAGCCTCGGGAAGATGGGACGGTTCGCCATGATTGGCTGTATGGACATGCTGAGCCGTTTTCCGCGGCATTTTTGACTGAGTTGTACGGTAGCCTTGAGAATTACCGTGTTCTTGTCCAAAAGGCAACAGCCCGTCATGTTCAGCAGGGATTTATTCTGCCGGAAGATGCGGAAGACCTGGTCAATGAGGTAACAGAGATGGCCGCGGCGCGTGGGCTGAAATAAAAAACCATCAATATGAAAACCAACGCCGGATGAATCAGCTTTTCATCCGGCGTCAGTTTTTTAAAGCCGTTTGCGGGGCAAACAGTATTTTTATGAGCACGCCAGTTTTATCAGTTCACGATTTGCAAGCAGCCGGGAATCATTAGGTGCGTATTCCAACGCCTTATTGACCATATCAAGCGCCCTTTTGTAATCACCAGTATAATAATAGCCCAAAGAGGCGAGGTCATAAGGAAGGCTTCCCCAGGAAGCTGCGTCACAGATATAGGTACGCGGACGCTCGGCAATGCGCAGCGCACATCCGGTCAGGTAGAGAACACCGTACCAGTCCTGCTGCCGGTAGAGCATCATGGCAAAATCCATGTAGGGTTCGCGGAGATAGGGGGCTTCAGCAATACTTTTATGGTACCAGCCGCGTGCCTGTTCCAAATCACCTTTTTCAAGATATGCACGCGCCAGAAAACGCATTGAGGCACATCGTTCATCTTTCCATACCGCCTGCGGCATGGAAAGATGCCGGAGCAGGGTATCGATACATTTATCCCATTCACCGCGATACATATATTCCCGACCAAGGTAATGCATATTGCGGTCATCGTCCGGTTTTTCCTTGACAGCCAGTTCCAGCAGCGGGAGATACTGCCCGCGGGATTTTTGCGGGTCAGGGTAATGGTTGAGCTGGATACCGTCTGCATCGATCGTATGATAAGGAGCGCTGTCAGAAGGTACCAATACCTCATGGACCGGATGTTCCCAGTGAAAGCCTTTGCGGGCATGGATTTTGTCGATCCAGAAAACACAGCCCTCCGAACCATCCGGGTTGAAACTCCATGTGTACCGGTAGCGTGCCCGCCTGGTATCCGGTTGCCAGACAGCTTCCAGTTTATCCCGCCAGCCGGGTTCAAACCGTTCGTCCAGGTCAACGCAGACGCATATGTCCACGTCTTCCGGCACCAGGTCAAGCGAACGGTTGCGTGCTTCGTCAAACCGCCATGGTGAAATGATCTGCTGAGAAACCTGGGCACCCAATTTTTTCAGGATCGGAACAGTCTGGTCGGTTGAACCGGTGTCGAGTACGATCACCAGATCAGCTTCGCTGGCTGATTGCATCCAGTTTTCTGCAAATTTTTCCTCATTTTTACTGATAGCATAGACACATACACGGTATTTCCCCATTGGAAACCACCTTTCGTCTGTAAAGGGGTATTCCCGGTGTGGGAATACCCCAAAAGAGCGTTTAGATGTTGCTTAGTTTGTTGACAGTCATTGAGATATTGCTGTATTGGATCGAGCCACCCTGAGCTGCAACACTTAAAGTGGTTGGAGCAGAGGGTACACTAATGATCTGTGAAAATGCCAGATTACTGGTTTCATTTGCTGACTGGAAAATATGACTGGCGGTAGTTCCGGGAACGGCAGAATCGTTCTGCTGTAATGTGAGGGTAACCGGCAATGGGAAGGTATTATTACTCGTAGGAGTGACAGTACCATGGAAAGATACGGCATAGTATCCCGGGCTTTGAATCGTAACATCTGAGGAATTGGTTTCGTGCGATACCGCAGAGCCGTTGGTATCGGCATTACGGTCGAAGATCAGATTTTGACCAGAAGTCCCTGGTTGTGTTGGAGTAGAATAAACGTTAAGAAATTGCGATGCAGGAACTGTTCCAGTCGCACCTGTGGGACCAGTCGCACCTGTGGGACCAGTCGCACCCGTAGGACCAGTCGCACCCGTAGGTCCGGTCGCTCCGCTAGGACCGGTAGCGCCGTTAGGTCCAGTCGCACCCGTAGGACCAGTAGCACCGGTAGGACCAGTCGCGCCGTTAGGACCAGTAGCACCCGTAGGTCCGGTCGCTCCGCTAGGACCAGTCGCACCCGTAGGACCAGTAGCACCCGTAGGTCCGGTCGCTCCGCTAGGACCAGTAGCACCGGTAGGACCAGTAGCACCCATAGGACCGGTAGCACCGCTAGGACCAGTCGCACCCGTAGGACCAGTCGCACCGGTAGGTCCGGTCGCACCGGTAGGTCCGGTCGCACCGCTAGGACCAGTTGCACCCGTAGGACCAGTCGCACCCGTAGGACCAGTCGCGCCGCTAGGACCAGTCGCGCCGTTAGGACCAGTCGCGCCCGTAGGTCCGGTCGCTCCGCTAGGACCAGTCGCACCCGTAGGACCAGTCGCGCCGGTAGGACCAGTAGCACCCGTAGGTCCGGTCGCTCCGGTAGGACCAGTCGCGCCAGTCGGTCCAATGCAGCAATATCCACAGGGACAGCATGGGTAGCAGCATGGTGACTGCGGATAGGACCAGCATTTGCTGCAATTTTTCAGTGAACAGCTGGAGTAACGGGATAGTTTATTTGGTGAGCAATTTAGATTGCCCATTTGTGGGAATAGATTCCTTTTCATGATATCCTCTTTTCTCCATTTTCAGATATAGCGTTTGCAAAGTTCATTTCTTCGCTTTCCATCATATGACGGCAAAAGAAAAATGTTCCGGCAA
>CALWWT010000207.1 GCA_944385325.1 uncultured Clostridia bacterium
CGGTCAGGTCAGTTGCCGCGCTGACCGCCCGCTGTTCCCCGACAAGGGTACTGTCGAGATAGGTATAGACGTTATAGAGCTTTCCTTCCGGCTCGCTTGCTTCATTTTCCTCAATGACAATCCGCAGACTGTTGCCGCGGATGCCAGGATACTTTGCAGCTGCGCAGGTATTGGAAGCCTTGACGCCGTCAGCGTTCAGACGATAAAAATACCCGGTCTTCGCGCTCTGGAAAAAGTCCCGCAGTCCTTTCAGCTCATCCGCGGTATAGGGATACCCGAAAATTTTCAGGCTGTCCCTCTGGAACGCATCATTCGTAACTGCAAATACTTCACCTTCCGGTCCCCATCCCAGCGGCAGCGGCAATGCCGCAATTCCACGATCGGACAGGGTCGCAGAAGCTCTGTCAACCGATACAAAGTTGATATAAGAACCGGGCAGAATCTTGTTTTGTGTCAAAAAGGTGCCGCCACCCAGTGCCATTATCTCACCTTACCTTTCATAAACTGACCGATCAGGTCATCCACCTGGTCGATCGTGTACATTTTCCCATCTTCCAGCAATACGCTCAAAAGGTCGCGCCGTCCGGCGTACCGCCTAAAAGTCAGGATATTTTGCTTGCTGAACACCGGACTTGCAGCTTTTTCTGCAGGTGCAGCCGGTGTCTTTTTCTTAACTGCCATGATTGATCGTTCCTTCCGTCAGATGCAGAATTTCCATATCCGGGATTTCCAGCTGTTCGCCTGCTGTAACGGTATAAGTCACCATACAGTGCAGGACCCCATCGACTGTTTCACACCGCCTGCCGGTTCCGCGTACCATCCCACTATCCGGCAGGCTGATCGTATCCAGCAACAGCATCATCTGCACCGCCATCTCTGCCATTCCGGCATTGTCACCACTGTCCGCCGGGAAATAATGCACATCCAGCGGAACAGTCAGTGTGATTCGGCGGTTTGGCTCCCGCTGCATCGAAGGGGAAAGCAGGGCAATAAAAAAGCAGGGTTCTTTCAGTCCCTGCGTTACATCATTCTGATGGATTGGATATTCGTCGCCAAACGCTCCATAAAGGGAAGCCGCGACTCCGTTTATCACGTCATTGATCACTTCCTGTTACCACCCCTTCCAGAAATTTTTGCAGCTTCTTTTCCAGAATCTGCGGTGCCATTGTTTCCAGTTCCTGCTCGGATATGGTCAGCATAAACCGGCCTTTGACCCAGTTTGCTTTCAGTCGTTTGCCGATTGCCGGCACATATCGACCCGGTGTCTGCCGGTGACCGAATTCCACATAGGAAGCATATTCGGCAGGGTTGATGACTTCGATCTGATAGCCACCGTCTACCTTTCGGACTTCGGTTGCTGTCCAACCCCTACGAAGATTGCCGGATACTACCGGCGTACGCTTCTTGGCCAATGCCAGCAGCCGTGCAGCCAGTTCTTTTGCAGCCTGTTCATAAAAAGCGGTCAGTTGCGTTTGTTTCGCTGCTTTGTCCAGACGGTCACGGAAGGCTTTCAGCTCCTGAATATCGACTTTTGATCTGCCCATACCATCACGCCCATTTCTGCCAGAGTTCCAGCTGGATTTCCTGATGTCCCGGATATCGTGCCGGTTCACCTGATCGGGTATACAACAGCTGGTTCCCATCCCGGACAACCGTGATCCGGCTGCCGGGCGGTATTTCCACATCCGGCCGTAAAAACAGCTTGACCGTCTGGGTGACTGCCGCTGTGCTGCCTTCGCCGGCCACAGCAACCGACTGAAAGGATACCCGGCAAGGCTCATCTGTCAGGATTTCCCTTTCCTGAAAGTCGGTCAGATGGGTTTCAGGATCGGTTACCGGTTCGCGGACGGTGACGATACAAGTGTCTGTCCATAAAATGCGCAGAATCTCCGCCATTCCCATCACCAGCCCACCCTTCTGAAACGCTCCAGTACCGGCAGATAGTTCTTCAGAAAACCAAAAGCAGCATTGCTGTCAACCGAAAAAGCCGACCCGAACTGCATACTGGTATCCCCCATCTTGATAGATTGTACCGGTCCATTGGCTCCACTCTCCGTCCCATTCCCGGATGCACGGTGCAGATCTGCGCAGAGAGTGACCGCGACATTTTCAAGCCCTTCCGGCAGTGTTTTTAGCCGACAGTAGCTGAGAATCTGATCGACCACTGTATCCAGTTCCAGCTGCAGCAGTGCATCATGACTGCTGTCCGTTATCCCCAGCAGCAGTTTCAGTTTTTCCAGCATTTCCGGCACTTTTATCACCCGCTTTTTTCTTTTCCTTGACCGGCTGATAACCTTTTTCAGTGTATTCAGCCAGCCTTTGCGGTGCGATCTCGCGGCAGATGCCGCCCTTCTTAATCAGCATTCCGATTCCTCCCATCAGGTGGTGTTCTTATGCAGGTAAATTCCCTTCACCTTATTCTCATAGACAAAAGCGTCATGGTACAGTCGGAACTGGAACTTCCAGGCGTCTTTTGACTGGTTCTCATCCGGCGTGAAGATCTTGGGAAGTGCAAACTTTTCGACCTGCAAAATAGCGGTCGGATGAATCATCATGAAGTTGATGTTCTTTGCAG
>CALWWT010000208.1 GCA_944385325.1 uncultured Clostridia bacterium
AGTTCTGATTTGGTATGTTCCCTGCTTTCCAGCAGATAAAAGGCACGTTCCCGTCCTTTGCGGTAATCCGCCGCTTCCCGGATCTCTCCGAGCAGTTCTTCGGTTACAGCCATTCCCTTGCGCAGACGGAAATCCATTACCAGCGTATCCGCTAAAATGTACCAGTACTCACCATCGACATCGATCCGGTACCGGTTTCCCTTGTCGCCGTATTTTGTAATCGAAGTAATGATCATACGAAGTCATCCAGATCGGCTTCCACATCCAGCTCAAAATCGGTGATATCGGTCGAATTATCCGGTGATTCATCTGCCAGCGAATAGGTGGTATCCTCATCCTCGGCAACTGCCGTTTCAACAACGGTATCGTCGCCGCCTTCACGCACAAATCCGCTTCCGTTCCATGCCAGCACGCCTCCACGCACCGAAATAGTAGCGGCTTTTCCCTTGGTTGCCGGATTGAAGATAAAGCGATCGATATTTTCACGGATCAGCTTTTCAATCTCCTCACCGACAGCCGGGTTATTTTTCAGGAAAGCACGGACACGTTCCTTGCCCTGTCCAATCCGTTCACCCTTAAAGCTGAACCAGGAACCGGACTTGACCACGACGCCCAGCGCTGTACCCAGATCGATCAGTTCACCTTCACGGGAAGTACCTTCACCAAACAGCAGGTCAAACGAGCACTCCTTAAACGGAGGCGCAACCTTATTCTTGACGACCTTGCAGCGGGTAACGTTGCCGACAAATTCATTGCCGTCCTTGATTGCCTCACCTTTGCGTACATCGATACGAACCGTTGCAAAGTATTTCAGGGCACGACCACCGGTTGTCGTCTCAGGATTGCCGAACATCACGCCGATCTTTTCACGGATCTGGTTGATAAAGATCGCAACACAATTGGTCTTTCCGATGATACCGGTCAGCTTACGCATTGCCTGGCTCATCAGCCTGGCCTGCAAGCCGACATGGCTGTCACCCATATCCCCTTCGATTTCCGCCTTGGTCGCCATCGCGGCAACCGAGTCGATGACAATAATCGAAAGAGCGTTCGAACGGACCAGCGCTTCGGTAATTTCCAGCGCTTCCTCACCGGTAGACGGCTGGGAAACCAGCAGCGAATCGATATCTACACCCAGTGCCTTTGCATAAACCGGGTCCAGTGCGTGTTCAACGTCAATGAATGCCGCTTCGCCGCCGGCTTTCTGCGCCTGCGCGACCATCTGAAGCGCAACCGTTGTCTTACCGGAAGATTCCGGACCGTAGATCTCGACAATTCGTCCTTTGGGAACACCGCCGACACCGAGCGCAATATCCAGACAGAGCGACCCGGTCGGAATAACATCCACATTCATTGTCTTATTCTGTCCCAGACGCATCAGAGAACCAGGACCATACTGTTTTTCA
This sequence comes from uncultured Clostridia bacterium, assembly GCA_944385325.1. GTDB lineage: Bacteria > Bacillota > Clostridia > Oscillospirales > Ruminococcaceae > Faecivivens. Next base: position 1,407 of record CALWWT010000208.1, read on the forward strand.
ACCTGTGCAATAACCTCTTCAAGAGCCTTGCGGCGTTCCTCACGGGTATCCAGCTGCTGCAGCCCGTTTTTATCGGCGTTTTTTGCTTTCGCCATAATCTGTTCCATTCCTTTCCATGCCGGCAGATTTTTCACCGGACACTGTCCTGATTTTCATGTCGGTACAGCCGGGACCTCATCACCGGGTCCGTGCGGTCAGCACCCTAATTATACCACCATAATCCCTTGTTTGGCAAATGGCGTCTAATCCGGCAGCGCGCATCATCGCCGCGACCTGCGGGTGCTGTCCCATACCGATCTCATATGCGAGAAGCCCGCCGGGACGGATTCTCTCCGCCCAGCGCGCTGTCAGTTCACGATAAAAGTAAAGTCCGTCTGATTCACCGTAAAGCGCCATAGCCGGTTCATAAGATAACTCCGGTTCCAGCTCCTTCATATCGGCATCCGACAGATAGGGCGGATTGGAAAGGATGCAGTCAAAAGTTCCTTCCACACATCCGGTATCCAGCGCATCCCCAAGCAGGGCATGTACGCCTGCTCCAAGCTCCTGATTATTTTTTGTTAGATAGGAAAACGCCTCGGGAGATTTTTCGACGCACCAGACTTCCGCGTCCGGTCTTTCCAGTGCGATGGTGACCGCCAGACAGCCGCTTCCACCACACAGTTCCAAAATCCGTGGATTTGGTACATCCCGTACCCCATCCAGGACCTGTTCTGCCAGAATTTCGGTATCAGGGCGCGGGATCAGTACGCCTTCCCCAACAATAAAGGGGCGTCCGTAAAACTCCCAGCTTCCCAGCAGATATTGCAGCGGTCGGCGCTGCCTTCTGCCTTTCAGCAGATCACCTAGCTTCTCACGCTGTTGATCATCCAGGCAGACCGTCTTTCCCAGCAGGATATCAGTCCGTGAAACGCCCAGAACCGTTTCCAGTATCAACCCGGCTTCAAAGCCCGGTGTTTCTGTCACTTCTGCCAGCAGCTGCTGCAAGGCATGTTCCAGCTCTGTCAGCGAAACAGTTCCTTTTTCCGACAGTGCAGCGATCTCTTTCATCCGGCTCATTCACCCCATACCGCATCTTTGCGATCTTCCGGCAGAACCGCTTCGATCGAAGCAATCGCTGCCTCGATCATCCCGTCATCCGGTTCACGGGTAGTCAGACGCTGGATTTTCAGTCCCGGCCAGGAGACAATCCGGGTAAACAGGTTGTCATGCCGTCCTGCCAGCCGGATCAGCTCATATGCAATCGCCATTACCAGCGGCAGCATCAGCAGCTTAAGTGCCACACGGATCATCAGACTGTTCCAGGTGACGACCGAAGAGAGCAAAATCGAAATAAACAGCACCAGGAAAATGAAGCTTGTGCCGCACCGCGGATGAAAGCGGGTATGTTTGCGGACATTTTCGACGGTAAGTGCCTCTCCTGCCTCAAAGCAGGCAATCGTCTTATGTTCGGCGCCATGGTAAGAAAACAGCCGCTTCATATCCGGCATCAGCGAAACCAGCGCCATATACCCAATAAATATGCCCAGCTTGATCAGTCCTTCTACCAGTGAATAGCTCCACGCCGGTAAAAATCCCTTACACAGGCTCACTGCCTGCGCCGGAAGATAAACAAACAGCAGCATTGCCAGCACAAGCCCCAGAACCATCGAAATATATCCAACCGTTTTGACCAGTTTATCTCCAAACTTTTCTTCCAGCCACCGGTCAAATTTGGAAGGCTCTTCGTCCTCGATCCCTTCTGTCGCAATTTCAGCCGATTTCATCAGGCATTTGTACCCATCCAGCATACTGGTAACAAAATTGGTGACGCCGCGGACAAACGGAACTTTATGATACCATTTTTTCTGCGGATTATCCCATATTTCCTGATAAAGAGTTCCGTCCTGTTTCCGGACCGACATAGCCGTCTTTTTCGGTCCCTTCATCATAACGCCTTCTATGATAGCCTGACCGCCGATGCTGGTCTTGAATCCGGCAGGACAGGTGGGATGTTCAGGTTTATTCATGCGATTCCTTCTTCCTGTCAAAACTGTATCTCCGCTGCCAGAAACAGCAACGCAAAAGGGCATTTGCAGCCTTATACAGATTTTATTTTTAGTCTTAAGTCTGCCAGAAGTCGGCAGGCAGTTACCGACAGCAGCACCGCAGGTTTTTCTGCCGGCAAAGACCGCTGCCAGTCCTTATCTATTATATCGGCTTGCGGAATAAAAATCAACGGATATTTCTGAACATTCATCCCAGTTTTCGCACTTTTGTTCCCTTTATCAAAAAAAGTCAGAAGGTCAGCCGCATCTGATGCCATATTACGCCGCCGTGATCCGATTCGGACACCCCTTCGTCAACAAATCCAAATCCCGCATAAAAAGAGATCAGTCTCTCTTTACATGTCAGCACCAAGCCTTTTCTTCCAGCTTCCCTGCTCTCCTCGATCACTGCCCGCAATACTCTGCCGGCACATCCCATTTTCCGGTAAGAAGGTATCGTATCCACACCGAAAATCATCTGCCAATCTCCCGATTCATCATGCATACCGGCGTTTTCATACATTTCGTCGGTCAAATCAGGCAGGCTGGTGACCATCCCGTTGACAAAACTGATCAGTTTCCCATCTTCTTCCAGCAGCCAGAAGTGATTGGGGTAAACCGCCAACCTCTTTTGCAGGCTTTCCCGTGAAGCAGCCTCTGCTTCCGGAAAACAGACAGCTTCTACCGCTGCAATCGCATCAAGATCTTGGGCAGATGCTTTTCTGAGTTCCATCATAAATTAAAGTTCCTTTCTTCTCATTGGATTTCGATAATTGTCTGTCCCTCGCTGTTTTGAATGACAGGTGCCTGGCTGCTGACAGGAATCAGGATATGCACCGTTGTTCCAACCCCAACCGCTGATGTCAGCGTCAGGCTTCCGCCATGCTGGGCAATAATCTCATCCGCAACTGCCAGCCCGATCCCGCTTCCTCTGCGTGAATAATTGCCTTTATAAAACCGCATTTTTACCCGCGGCAAATCTTCCGGCGGGATGCCAATTCCGTTATCCGAAACCTGCACCAGTATACTGTCACCGCGTACCGTCGCGCTGATGCGAATTTCTCCGCCAGGGTCAGAATACTTGATCGCATTGTCGATTACGTTGATAAAAACCTGCCGCAGACGGGCACGGTCACCGAAAATGACCGGGAGCATTCCGGGACCGGTATACCGAAGCAGAATATTTTCCTTTTTAGCCTTTTCCTCATAAATCAATACGGCTTCTTCCAGTTCAGCCAAAATATCCATCTTTTCCTTCTGCATATTCAGCCTTCCGCTTTCCATCCTCGAAAAATCCAGAAGTTCTTCCACCATCCCTGAAAGCCTGCTTGTTTCATCCAGAATGACCCGCATACCCTTTTCCATCAGCTGCTGCTCATCCGCCGGCATATTACCGGTATGCCCTACATCCCGAAGCGTTTCCGCCCACCCTTGTATTGCGGTCAGCGGTGTACGCAATTCATGGGAAACCGAAGAAATAAAGTCATTTTTCAGCCGTTCAGCTGTCTCCAGCTCATCTGCCATCGAATTGACAGTATCGCACAATTCACCCAGTTCGTCATTTTCATCACGGGAAATACGGGTCTTAAAATCACCGCCTGCGATCTTTCTTGCCGCGGCTCCGATTTCCCGTATCGGACGCACCAGGCTTCTGGCAAAGGCAATCCCCATCAGATAAACTCCTGTCAATACCAGAAATCCCAGACCGCTCACCAACAGCATCAGCGAAAGAATAATCCTGTCTACCATTTCCAGCGATACGACAAACCGAAAAGCGGAATAACTGCTGTTCAATACCGGGACCAGCCGGCAGACAGCCATGACCTTCTGTCCGTTGAGCTGACCGGTCCACCACCCGATACCCGATTCAGAATCAAGTGCCAGCAGATAATCAGGTGCCGTGCCGCTTGGATAGGTAAAACCGCTTGAGGTCAGCTTTGCGACACCATCTGAGTCCAGCGCCATCAGTTCGATCGTTCCTTTGTCTGCATATGAAACAACATATTCCCGTAAATCGCCGTCAACAGATCCCGTTGCACTGCCCTGTTCATACCGTTCCAGCATACTGTAAACAAAATCCGACCTTGCAAGCAGCAGCTGCTGCACCGCGCCGTAATAATATTCGCGCAGCATGATACCGCTGCTGATGATCGCAATAATCAGTATCACCAGGACAATTCCAAAAGAGTTGAGCATCCATTTCTGAGCAATACCTTTTATCCGCATTCTGTACCGCTCCTTTCCCTGTCCTGCCGCAGGTTTACGGACACCACTTATAACCATAACCCCAAACCGTCTGGAGGTATACCGGGCTGGACGGTTCATCCTCTATCTTGACCCGCAGTCGGCGGATGTTGACGTCCACTATTTTAGCATCGGTATATACTTCCGTTCCCCAGACTTCGCCGAGGATCTTGGTCCGTTCCATCGCCGCTCCATGATGCTGCATCAGCAGTTCGACAATCTGATACTCCACCTGCGTCAGGTCGATCAGCCGTCCCTCTTTATGAAGCGTCCTGCTCTTGGTATTCAGGACAAATGGTCCGCTTACGATCGATTCGGCTTTTGAGGAATTAGACGCAAGCTGTACCCGGCGATAAATCGCGTCAACTCTCGCTACCAGCTCTGACGGTGAAAAAGGTTTTGTGACATAATCGTCTGCCCCCATCATCAGACCGCCAACCTTATCCATTTCCTGGGTACGCGCCGTCAGAAAAATCAGCCCAATGACCGCAGACTTTGCCCGCAGCCGCCGGCATACCTCAAATCCATCGATGCCCGGAAGCGTAATATCCAGCAGTACCACGTCAAAATCACCGCCAGACTGTTCGTAGGCATCCAGCGCCTGCTCTCCCGTCGCTGTATCCACGACCGTGTACCCGCTCCGCTGCAAATTGATCACAACAAAGCTTCGGATCGCGTCCTCGTCTTCAACTACTAAAATCCGCTTCATATAATCACCCCTAACCCATATTCTTAAACCGCTCTCTGATATCCTCCATTGTCAATGAATACCGGCTTTTGGTATCGATCACCCGCGCTAAAAAAACGATCTGTCCCCTCGAATCCAGATATTCGTATTCCGGAGAAACCTTGCCGGAACGCCAGCTCGCAATACTTACCGCACGCAGTGACATCAGTGCCGTATCCTCCATCGGCTGCCGGTCATCCCATACCGAAAAAGTCACTTCATTCCCATACGGTCCGCGATAAGCGGTGACATTTCCAACCCAGTCAGATGGAAACACAAACTGGTAACTGAGCAGGCTGCTGACATAAGCTGAATACAGCGGCTGATACCGATGGTTGATATGACGATACCAGGTAGTCAGGTATACAATATCCGCACTTTCTTCGGTATAGCCCGGGAGCAGTTCCTGCCCAGGGATTTCATACCAACCGTCGCCATTAATATCCATCGAGTTAAGCATGACACGCTGCGGATAATCCGCGCCCTCCACCTGACCGGAATCCCTCCAGGTAAGGTTTTCGATCTCTATTCCCGTCGCTGTCAGCTTCACTGCCAGCTCTTCCGTCAGCATTGAGCTGCCGCGATATCCGTCCAGATAAATATACGCATCTCCCGATACACTGCTGTTTGCCGGCAAAACCGCGCTCAGCTGCTGATAGCGGACAATTTCAGGATTGATCTGGCAGGCAGCCGCCTGGGTAAACCCAGGTTGTCCCGTACTGTCCGCAACAAAAAGACCGGCCTGCACGCTCTGTACGCCTTCGCTGTCTTCATTGGGATATACCAGCAGGATTTCCTCTTTATCGTCCCCGATCATATTGCAGATGGTTTTTGCCAGATAGGTCCTTGAAAAGAGCAGGCGCAGTTCTTTGCCATAAAGCCCGAATATCTGCATCAGGCTGTTGCCGGATTCGCCTGCATAAGACAGCCCGACCGCAATCAGCGGTTTGCTGCCGCCTTTTAAAACAGTAAAATCCTCTACTCCGCTTCCATCCAGCTGAATATCGGAAACCACCATCCATGTCCCGCTCTGCCGGTCGAGAATTGCCATATTGATCGGTGCAGACGAGGTAGAAGCGGTCAGCTGGTAAAAAACTGCCGCTTCGTCCAAGCCATCGCCATCCAGGTCCTGCTGGATAAATGCGGAGAGATACTCGCCTTTTTGGGGATAAACCAGATGCATATCCTTTCCCGACAGATAGGTGCTTAATGCATCATATATATTATTCTGATCATTTGTCAGGCGGGGCGGACGCAAAAGCGCATCGACGCTGGTGATGACATTGGTTGCCGAGCAGCTGGTCAGCAGCAATGCCAGCAGCACACACAGCCAGCTTAAAAGACGTTTTTTCAATCCGCACCCTCCTTTTCCTTTTTGTATTTAGCGTCCCCGCTGCATAAACTCACGTTCCTTGCGGAGTTCTTCCGCCAGTTGACCAAAAGCCCATGACCGGTTGGTCGGCGTAACAATTGCCTTGAGCCCAATACCCGGAATCCCAGCCGTCTGAAACTGCTCTCTCAGCGCCGCCAGCAGTTTGTCCAGTCCGGTTTTATCCAATCCGTCCATCAGCAAAACCGGTTCTGATGGACAATTCCCTTCAGTCGCTGCCGAAGCAGGTTTGCCGGACAGGATATCCGTCACCCGCATTCCTGCCAGCTCCGGACCAAAAACGGTAAATTGTACATTACATGATACAGCCGCTGTCTGTACAGCTTCTGTTACAGCGTCATCTTTACCCGGAAGATACAGCCAGATGCTGGCAGAAGCCTGCGTTGTCACCCTTGCTTTCATAACAATACTCCTTACCAGGCTGCCGCCTGTCCATCCGTCCGCATTTCACATCCGCCGCAGAGGACACCATCCTCACCGCGCCAGATGATCTCACCCCGACCAAAAGGTACGCTCGACCGGCGGACGACAATCTGATGCCCTGCGCGGGCAAGCTGTCCCAAAATCGCCGGGTCAAAAGACTGTTCCACTTCAATGGTCTTGCCGCCGGTCCACATCCAGCGGGGCTTATCCAACGCATCCTGCGGATTCAGATGATGATCGATCGTTGACAGCAGTACCTGTAAATGTGCCTGCGGCTGCATGAAGCCGCCCATAATACCAAATGGTCCTACCGGACGACCGTCCTTCATCAAAAATCCCGGGATAATGGTATGATACGATTTCTTTCCCGGTCCCAGGCAGTTGGGCATCGAAGGATCCAGATAGAAATTGGCGCCGCGGTTATTCAGCGATATACCAGTGCCTGGGATAACAACGCCCGAGCCAAATCCCATATAATTGCTCTGTATGTAGGATACCATATTTCCTTCCCGGTCAGCCGTACAAAGGTAAACGGTGCCGCCCTTGACCGGTTCCCAATATTGTGGCGTCAACGCTTCTTCGCCGATCAGTGCTCTGCGTGCAGCAGCATATTCCTCACTCAGCAGCTGATCAGACGTAACCGTCATGTATCCCGGATCGGCGACATACCGCTGTGCGTCAGTAAAAGCAAGCTTCATTGCCTCAATCTGACGGTGGGTCTGGGTAAACAGATCGCCGCTTTCCGGCAATCCTTTCAGAATATTCAACGCCATCAGGACGGTAATTCCATTCCCATTCGGCGGGATCTCACATACCGTAAACCCATGATAATCTGTTGTCAGCGGCTGTACCCAATCAGGATAGAATGCCGCCAGATCTTCTTTCGACAGAAATCCGCCGTACTGTTTCATAAACCGGTCGATTTCATCTGCCAGTGTACCGCGATAAAATTCTTCGGCATTTGTTTCAGCAATTGCCCGCAGTGTCCGCGCATGGCCCGGCAGCCGCAGCAGTTCACCCACTTTAAGCGGTCGTCCGTCCGGTGCAAATGTTTCAAACCAGCTGTTTACCTCCGGAAACTTTTCCGCGGCTCTTCTGCACCGTTCAAAGGATGCTTTCCAGCCCTCACCTACTCCCGGCTGGATCGGGTAACCATCCTCCGCATATCCAATCGCAGCAGCCATTGATTCTGTAAGCGGCATCCGCCCAAAACGCTGCGCCAGCGCAGCCCACGCGCCCGGCGCTCCTGGAACATTGACCGGAATGACGCCATCCTCCGGCATCTTCTCAAAACCACGGGAACGCACCTCTTCCAGTGAAATCGACCGGGGAGACGGACCGCTGGAATTGAGTCCGTACAGTTTGCCGCCTGTATATAAAATCGCAAAAGCATCACTGCCGATACCATTGGCTGTGGGTTCGGTGACTGTAAGGGTGGAAGCCGCTGCAACTGCCGCGTCAATGGCATTGCCGCCTTTACGCAGAACATCCAAGCCCGCCTGTGCCGCCAGCGGATTTCCGGTACAGACCATGCCGTTGCGTCCGTAAACTACATTCCTACGGGAAGCATAATGATAAGTTAATGGATCAAAGCTGATCGGAAAAGACATATTTTGAACATCCTTTCATAAAAAATAATGCAAGTTTATTATAACCGATTTCCAAACGTTTGGAAATAGCGTTTTTCCGCAAACAAACCCGACAAGATGAAAAAAGCGCCTGTCTGCAAACCTATTCGGCCGCTGACAGGCGTTTTTTCAAATTTTACATTCTCTCTTCAATCGGAATATACGGTTTGCTGCGCACGACCGATTTATACGCAGGACGCATAATCCGCGAACAGGTCGAGTATTCCTCAATACGATGGGCTGCCCATCCGCTGATTCTCGCGGTAGCAAACAACGGCGTAAACAGTTCTTCCGGCAGACCAAGCATCCGGTATACAAATCCCGAATACAAATCGACATTGGCACAGATATCTTTTGCCGAACCTTTTTTCTCTGCAAAAACTTCGGGCGTGAGCTGTTCAATCTTTTTAAGCAGATGGAACTCGTCTTCCATCCCCTTGATTTTCGCCAGCTTCTCTGCATTGTCCCGCAGCATGATCGCACGCGGATCAGACAGGGTGTATACCGCATGACCCATGCCGTAAATCAGACCGCTTCCATCACCAATCTTTTTATCCATGACCATCCGCAGTGCTTCGCGCACCTGCTCATCACTGCTCCAGTCCTTGACCTGTGCCTTGATCGCCTCAAACATCTGACACACCCGGATATTCGCGCCGCCGTGCCGGAAACCCTTGAGCGAGCCAACTGCCGCTGAATAGGCAGCATATGCGTCCGTTCCGGAAGAGGTCATTGCACGGCAGACAAAAGTCGAGTTGTTGCCGCCGCCGTGTTCCGCATGCAGCATCAGGCAGATATCCAAGAGATGTGCTTCCTCTTCGGTATACTCACGGGTCAGACGCAAAGTTGAAAGGATGCTCTGCGCCACCGATTCACCGGGACGCACCGGGTGGAAATAGGTGGACTTGTTGTCATAGTTGCCAATCTTTGCCATATAGCTGTTGACCATGATGGTAGGCATACGGGCAATAATATAGATCGCCTTTTTCAGTTCCGCTTCCAGCCCTTCGTCCTGCGAAAACTCATCATAGGAATACAGCGCCAGAATACTTCTGCCCAGCTTGTTCATAATGTCGCGGGAGGGCGCTTTCAGAATCATGTCCTGAACAAATCCCATCGGCAGCGCACGCACCTGGGAAAGCACCTGACGATAAAAATCCAGCTGTTTTTGGTTGGGAAGATGTCCAAACAGCAGCAGATAGGAAACCTCCTCATAGCCAAAACGATTTTCAGCCACGCAGGATTCCACCATATCCCGTACATTGATTCCGCGATAGGTCAGCTCACCGTCAACCGGACATTTTTCACCCTCATTCAGGATATAACCGTGAACATTACATATCTGGGTGAGACCTGCCAGCACGCCAGTGCCGTCCGCGTTTCTGAGCCCGCGCTTTACGCCGAACTTTTCATTGAGCGCTGAATCAATATGGTTATATTTCTGGAATTCATTGAATAAGGTGTCCAAAGACTCTTTTTTCATAGGCAACATGATGCACTCTCCTCCTGGCGCGGCAGCGAAATCTTCCAAAAGTCAGAATACCCCGGTCAGATTTCCTGCTATCTCCTCTTTTAAGCGTTGTGAATACTATTGTACACAATAAATGCAATTTCGTCAAGCATTTTCTTGCATTTAAAGAGCATAAATACAAGTTTTTGTTGCATATTTTATGAATAATAGGTGTATACATGTCAGCTTGCACAGCAAAAGCTGCAAAATGAAGGTGAAGTTCATGACACTGGACAAACTGCAAAACAGAATAAAAGCCCTGCTGTTCTACCTGATTCTGACTATTGTCTGTATCAGCCTGTTTCCTGCCGCAAATATGCTTTTGAACCGAATTCCTGCGCAGGATCAGACTGTACAGCCGCTCCCGGGCTGTACACAAGCTCTGGAGGACCTGCTCGATTCCATGACGGTGACCTCTTTGCAGCAGCCGCTGCCGCAAGGCTACCGGACAGAAACCGCGGATGGTGAAACAGTGTTTATCTCTCCATCAGCACTGCTGGGTGTACTGATGGAAGAAGAGATACAGTTAATACCATCCGGCTGGAAAGAACAGCCGGAAATCATGCAGGCGGTATTGATGCGGGTTATCGGGCTGCATTCGGCTTTGCTGGAAAGGATGGGCGACCGGACAGAAGGCATGTCGGATGAACAGCTGGGCAGCAGCTGCTGGCTGACTGCAAAAGACTGTGAAGAAATGGCCCGGACCTTTACTTCGGCAGATCTTAAAACCATTGACGCAGACCTCTTAGCCGTTGCAGAATGCGCCTCCCCTTATTTTCTTTCCAATAACGGGAAATTGATCGGTCAATGCGGCAGTCTGTCACTCAGCCGGATTTATGACCGGCTGCAAGCCGGCGAAACTTCTCTTGAAATTTGGAAACAGCAGTGCGGAGACACGGTCCAGCTGGAATCTGCTCAAAATCCATAAAATTTTATTTCAGCTCTATACAATTTTAACGTCATAAAGTCATTGACGAACCCGCAAAATCATGTTATAATTATTAAGTGGGTTTTCTTAATGCTGAAATCCACGCGGATACCGGGTTCCCCACCCGGCACTCTTTCGGTTTGCCCGCCGCTCCCCCTGCGGTTTGGCAAGCAAGCGCAGATATGTTGGGATGGCTCCGGATGCATCTTGTGTCCGGAGCCATCCCTTTTATCCCAATAAAAAGCGGTGCAGCAGCCGGTTATACCGGTCTTGCTGCACCGCTGAGCTTGTCGAAAAATTCAAATGAGCTAAAATTTGTAGGTTATAAAATATAGCAGAAACTTTCCTGAAAAGTTGAGCAGATCCAGGGCAGGCTCCTACTGGAAACCTGCCCTGGGTGCGCTCCGCGCGCAACCTTCCCCAAAACGTAGCCTTTCTCACCGCAACAGGCGGGAAAGGTGGACGGTAAACCACCTGATCTCCCAAAATTGATTTCCGTGGCTGACTATATTTT
>CALWWT010000209.1 GCA_944385325.1 uncultured Clostridia bacterium
TATTTTACAATCCGAAAAGGGAGAAATAAAGCGGATTTTGCCATATTCCAGCAAGTTCTACGATTACAACAACCGCCCCTTTCATTTTCCTAAGAAAAAAATAGAGCCGAAAACAGCACCTTGCACAAAAGCAAAAAGCAAGCCGCAAATATCTCTGCGACCTGCCTTTAGACCCATTGAAAACACTGCTTTTTTAGCCGTTGATAAACACCGTTGAAATGCAATATAAAACCAATAATGCGTGCGTCAAGGGTGTTCTTAAAACGAATGGTACCCGCTTTGTCAATGGAGAGGGTGAGGAAATCATCCTGCACGGCTATGGAGTTGCCAACTGGGAGAATGTCGAAGGCTTTATGATCGGCTCTGCTCCGCTGCCGATGGATAAATTCAAGTTTATCCTCTTTCCTGATCCCGGTGAGGACCATAACCCTGAACGCTGGACCAGCCGCCGTTTCGTCAGCCAGCAGGTACGCGAACTGTGCGGTCAGAAATACCTGGATACCTTCTGGGACCGCTGGGAGGAAAACCATCTGCGGGAAGAAGATATCGAGCTGATGGCCAAAATGGGATTCAGCTGCATCCGTATCGTCCTCAACGCCAACGCGCTGCTGTATGAGGAACCCGGTATCCATTATAACGAAAGAGGCTTTGGTCGCCTGGCAAACGTTATCGACTGGTGCGAAAAGCATAAACTGTACGCGATCCTGGATATGCATGGCGTTGTCGGCGGCAACAACGGCGCGACCGGCGACAGTTTGTTCTGTGAGTACCCGTCCCTTTTCCTGGATGCAGAGTCGAAAGAACGTCAGATCACACTGTGGGAAGAGATCGTCCGCCGGTTTGGTTCCCGCTGGATTATCGCAGGCTATGACCTGATCAACGAACCGGTATCTTCACCGATTCAGCATGAGTATATTCCGCTTTTGGAACAGTATTATGACGAGTGCATCCAGCGCATCCGTAAAATCGATAAGGAACACATCTTCTTCCTGGAAGGTGCCAAATATGCTCGTGATGCCCGCATCTTTAACCGCCAGTATGACCCCGAATGCCATAACTGGGCAATCTCGATTCATCTCTACGGCGCTTCTCCTGAAATCAAGGACTTGTATCCCTGGCTGCTTAAGTGCCAGGAACTGAATGTTCCGCTCTGGCTGGGTGAATGCGGCGCAGGTCCGATCAATGACACTGTTTTCTATGATATCTGCGCCCATTATGGCGTGGCTTATACGCCCTGGGGCTGGAAGACCGCTGCGGGCGATCATCCCGGGCTTGGTCCTGTCAATCATCCTCTGCCCAAAGACTGGGATAAGATTCAGGCATTCCAGATGGTGGGTCCCCGTCCCAGCTATCAGGATTCCATCCGGATTATGGACGAATTTATCGAGCTGACCAAGCTTGAACACTGCATGATCAACTGGGACAATGTCCGTCTTGCCGCAAAACATCCTGATATTGATCTGCCCGGCGCTGCCTATGATATGTGGGATGAAAACGGCAAGCGTTATTATGGCAGCTGGGAACTGTCCAACTACCTGAATTTCCGTCTGGAAGACCACACCAAGCTGGTCTGGGCGACCACCAAGGCGCTTCCTTATCCCAAATTTGCCTGGTATCAGGATAAGAATGAGGAACGTTATGATCCGCTCCAGGATCTGGCACTGGAACTCGCCGCAGGTGAATATGCAAACTATACCGTCCGCGAGGTGGAAAAGCCCTGCACTGTCAAGCTGTCCGGCGTCGGTTGCTGCAAAGCCGAGCTGTACTGTGACGGGACTTTACTGGGAACCGTTTCGCTGGATGAAGGCGGCATCCTGAATCCGCAGGACTCTGAAGCAGTGACCATTCCTGCCGGCGAAGAACGCACCGTCAAGGTCGTGGTCAAGGAAGGTACTCTCCAGCTGAAGACGGTAAAATTTGCGTATTAAGATCGGATAATTTATGAATGGCAGGATCTTGCCGGTACAGAAAGGATGGATTTGAAATGAAAGAATTTTCCATGACCAAGTCATCGCCCATTGTCCAGACGCCAAAGGGAAAACTGCGTGGGTTCCGGTATGACGGCGTTGACCATTTTTATGGCATCCGCTATGCCAAAGCGGCGCGTTTCCAGATGCCGCAGCCGGTTGCAGCCTGGGAAGGTGTCAAGGACGCAGGCAGCTATGGTATGATCTGCCCGGTCCTCAGCGAACCGATGCCGGTCGGCGAGGTTATGACCCCTCACCGTTTCTGGCCGGCATCCGAGCATTGCCAGTATCTGAATGTCTGGACCGATAACTGCGATCCGTCCGCTAAAAAGCCGGTCATGTTCTGGATCCATGGCGGCGGATACGCGGCTGGTTCTTCGATCGAACAGGTCTGCTATGACGGATTTAACCTTGCCAAGAAGGACGGTGTCGTCGTCGTTTCGGTCAACCACCGTTTGAATGCGTTCGGTTATCTGGATATGTCCGACTTTGGCGAAAAATATAAAAACTCGGTCAATGTCGGTATGGCTGACCTGGTGGAAGCGCTCCGGTGGGTTCGGGATAATATCGCCTGCTTTGGCGGCGACCCGGACAACGTCACCATCTTCGGTCAGTCGGGCGGCGGCGGAAAGGTGACGGTTCTTGGACAGATCCCGGAGGCAGAAGGACTGTTCCATAAGATGATCGTGATGTCCGGCGTCATTCCTGTGGGCGATTTTGATTCTGACTGCTCGGCAAAGGAACTGGTGCTGGAAATCCTGAAAAACCTGCATATTGAGGAAAAGGACGCTGAAAAACTGGAAAAAGTTCCGGTTCCGCAGTACATCTGGGCAGTCAATAAGGCTGTCAAAGCGATGGCAGCACAGGGAAAACGGGTCAACTGGTCGCCCAAACCCAATGAATATTATACCTGTGATCCGCTGGTGGGAGATTTCAGCGCCAGTTCACTGAAAATACCGACTATGGTAGGCAGCGTACTGGCTGAGTTTGGCGTGATACATGATTACGGCGAACGGGAAGCACTCACCACCGAACAGCGTGAAAAGCTGGTCAAAGAGTATTACGGCAAAGAAGGCGGCGAAAAGATGCTGGCAGCCTTCCGGAAGGCTTATCCCGATATCAACGAGGTATACGCCAACGATTTGGAAGTCATGTTCCTGCCCGGCACTGTCGAGTATGTAAAGAAAAAAGCTGCCGAGGCAAGCGCACCGGTATATAACTATCTGTTTGCCAAGATTTTTGATTATGACGGCGGTCGGGCAGCATGGCACTGTTCGGATATCCCATACTTTTTCCATAACGCAGACCTGATCCCGATCTGCCAGCAGAAGAATGGCGAGATGCTTGATCGGGTCATGTTCGGCGCATTCGTCAATTTCGCCCAGACCGGCAACCCGAATGTACAGGGACTTCCGGAATGGAAACCCTGCGGGAAGGATGAATTCCTGACAATGGTGTTGGGTGATACCTGCGCGATGAGAAAGGACCTGCATGAGGAGCTGCTTCCGCTGCTCAAGCAGTATAAACCGCCTTTCCAGTTCCATCCCGACGCGGCGGACGATGAAGACGGAGAAGGCGGGAATGCCTGGGTATTCTGATCTGCCGGATAATCGTGTATAAAAAGAAGGTTCTATAAATAAAAGTTGGGGTAAACAGGTCCATGTAGGATGGCTCCCTGGGCGCGCTTGGCGCGCAGCCCCTAAAAGAAACGCCGTCATTGCCCATGCGGCAGCAGGGCGATGACGGCAAAGATATTATACAGGAGGATAGTATGGAACCAATAAAAATCGGTATTATCGGTCATGGCTTTATGGGTCATGAGCATGAAAAAATGCTTTCGGATTTTCCCGGTATCCGGCTGATGGGCTTTTCCGACAGGGACCCGTCCCAGCTCGCAGACGTCCGACCAGGTCTGAAACAGTATCAGAGCAATGAAGAACTGATCAATGACCCCGAAGTGGACGTCGTGCTGATCGCCGCCAACAACAACCAGCATCGTGATCTGGTCGTTCAGGCTGCCAGGGCTGGAAAAGACATTATCTGTGAAAAACCGGTGGCAATGCGTTTGCAGCAGCTGGATGAGATGGAAGCGGTCTGCCGTGAAAACAACGTCCGTTTTACCGTGCACCATCAGCGCCGTTTTGACCCTGATTTCCGCACGGCAAAGGCGGTGTATGATTCCGGGACGCTGGGCGATGTCTACACCATCAAAAGCAGTCTCTATGGCTTCAACGGCAACATGCACGATTGGCATGTCTTTATCAGCGAGGGCGGCGGAATGCTGTATGACTGGGGCGTCCATCTGCTGGACCAGATTTTGTGGATGCTGCCCGGGGTAAAGCTGAAAACGGTTTATGCAGACATCCGCAATGTTATCAACTTTGAGGTTGACGATTATTTCAAAATCCTGATGCGGTTTGAAAACGGCATTACCGCCGAAGTTGAACTCGGTACCTATTATCTTGCGGATAAGGTGCAGGATAAATGGTTTGAACGCCACTGGTTTGTTGGCGGCAATAAGGGAACGGCTTATGTTGACGGCTTTGAGCCGGTCGGGAAGATTGTCCGTACCTCGCATCTGCTTGAAAATGTGAGCGGGCAGCGCACGATGACGGCAGCTGGTCCCACCCGTTCTTTCGGACCGGCTCCGGATGGGACCATCCTGACCGAAAGCCTTCCGGCGGTCGATACCTGCCACGAAAACTATTTTGCAAATTATGTCCGTGTATGGCATGGTCAGGAAGAGTTCCTTGTAAAGATCCAGGAAACCCGCCGGGTACTGCGGCTGATGGATGCTGTCCGTGAATCGGGCAGGACCGGAAAATCCGTGGATTTTGAATAATCAGCCTTTATTGCAGAAATTGCAGCACCCGAAATGAATAATCATACGCGAACAAAAAGGACGTATCGTTCAGCTTCAGATTGAACAGATCCTGTATCTTTCCCAGCCGGTAGAAAAAGGTGCTTTTATGGATATGGAGTTTGGCAGCGGTAAGGGTGGCGTTTTGATTGTTCACCAGGTAGGTATGCAGGGTCATTGCATACTCGGTATTATTCTGCCGGTCATAATCGAGGATATGCAGGATATCCGGATGGATGGATGCCCTGAGTATCCATTTATTGCTGCACTGCTGGAGAATATGCTCAAAAAAGCAGTCCTTGTAGTAGACCAGCGGCTGCGCTTTCCTGCTCTCGTCCTTACTCACCATATCTGCCAGTTCCTTGACCTGCTGATAATAAATGTTGCTTTCTCCGATATTTGTATAAGAATAGCTGATACATGCCTGCATATGGTTGAGCTTTAAAAAGGTCAGAAACCGTTCCAGCGAGTATTCGCTGAAAGGTTCTTGGGTATTGGACGGCAGCAGAATGGTCAGTTCGCCATGGAAAAGCGCGACCATGCACCCTGGAAGGATGGACAGGATCTGCTCATAATGTGTTTTGAAATATTGGGACTGACGCTGGGGAGAATCACTCAGCAGCAGTAAAAGGGTATGGTAAGGTGTAAGCGGTCTGCCCAGCCGGATCAGGTAAGGAACGATATAGTCGGTACGGCTGAGATGCCCATCCAGCAGCTCGGTCAGAAAATATTCGTAATTCTGTCCGGTGGGATGGACATAGGTTGCGTCCTTTTGCATCTCAGTGGAAACCATCTGGGCGAGGACATTGATAAGTTCCAGATCGTCTTTACTAAAGGGACGAACGGTGCCTCTTACACAGATGTATCCGACAACGGCGTGGTGGATTCGGATGGACTGGAATACCCAGGGGTAATTGTATTCATCCAGCATGGTGATACAGGGCTGGGTAGAAGTGTAGATATGCTCTACGATCTTCTTTTTGAGCATGTCCTGAAAAAAAGGCTCCCGCAGATACAGCTTTCCATACTTTTCTTCCAGTGTCTGTTTATCACTGACAGCCGGGCTGGATGCAATGACTGAAAAGCTGGTATCACAAATGGTGATCGGATTGTTCAGAAAACTGTGGGCAACATGTGCCAGACTGCTCAGTCCGTAACCGCTGTGGAGCGAATGGAAAAGTTCTTCCCGTTTGTTTTTGAGGTGGTAGTAGTGCAGCAGCTCCTGCTGAACGGCGTTGAATAGCTGCGTCAGCGGCAGTTCAGCAGAAATGTGCAGTATACCTGGAATGGAAATTCCGTCCGGCAGACGTCCTCCAACCAGCAAAAGCGGGCTGGACTGCAGTTCAGACGAATTTTTCAGCAAAGAAAGGTCGTCTTTGAGCAGGGCGGTATTTTCGATATACATAACATGTTCTTGAAGAGGTGTCTCCCGATAACAGTTGTTTTTAAGAAAACAGATTGCGTCAATATCCGGCAGTATATCCGACCGGTATTCTACAGAAACGTGGAAAGTTTTTCCAATCTGGAAATAATACTAGATAAATGTGCCATAAAACCTCCCG
>CALWWT010000210.1 GCA_944385325.1 uncultured Clostridia bacterium
CCATTTTCCCGGTGTGCAGCCGAAAAAGTGCAGCAGAACCGGCTCCACCAGCAGCATAACGCCATAGCCGACATAACTGCTCAATAACGTAATCCAAAACGAATCGGCAAGAATTCTGACTGGTACAAACATTGCCAGAATAATATTAAAAAATAATCCATAAATTCCTAAATCCAGACTCCTCGCAAAAAAGCGGCGAAAGGGAGTAAATGCATAAGGCAATGTATCCTTTCGTCCAGGTTCGGAAAAATAGGTAGGTCTTGCCGATGCTGAACCAGCTGAAACCTGTGGTTTTACTTCCTTTTCCGCAATCTGCCGCAGATATTTTTCGGCATCCAGCCGGTTAAACGAAGCACCTTCTTCACGGATTTCCCGGCAGACTTTTCCGGCAAGTGCCACTTCCTTTTCTTCACTGGAAAGCCGCTGCTGCTGCCGGTCAAGAATAACGGCAAGGGTCACTTTTCCTTCCTTTACTGCCCGTATTTCATCCAGTGGTAGATGCAGACTGCGCAGCAGTTTTATCCGGAGCAAAAGATCGGCGTCCTCTTCTGAATAATCCCGGTATCCGTTATCCAGCCGTTTGGGAGAAAGCAGACCTTCCTTTTCATAAAAGCGTATATTGGCCCGCTCCATACCTGTTCGGGTTTCAAGTTCTTTAATCGTCATGCCATTTCGCCCCTTTCACCCTTATTGTATAGTATAAACCCACTCTACAGTCAAGTCATTTTTCAAAATTCTTTTCATTCAGGAGGTATTTTCGTTATGTGCACAGCCGTTTCCTTCACGACCGCCGACCATTATTTCGGCAGGACCCTTGACCTTTCCTATTCCTACGGCGAAACTATTGCCATCACGCCGCGGAACTACCCGTTTCATTTCCGCAGAATGGGAACGATTGACCAGCATTATGCCATTATCGGCATGGCGATTGTTCGGGATGGGTACCCGCTTTATTACGATGCCGCAAATGAAAAGGGTTTGGCAATTGCCGGGCTGAACTTTCCGGGCAATGCAGTCTATTTCCCTGAAACAGAAGGTAAAGACAACGTTTCTCCGTTTGAGCTGATTCCGTGGATTCTCGGGCAATGTGCAACAGTTGCAGAAGTCCGGCAGCGGCTGGAACGCATCCATCTGGTCAATATCCCTTTTTCCGGCGCGATGCCGCTTGCGCCGCTGCACTGGATGATTGCCGATGCTTCCGGTGCGATCACCCTTGAGCAGACGGCAGACGGATTGAAAATTTACGACAATCCGGCAGGTGTTTTGACCAATAATCCACCATTTGACTACCAAATGTTTAATTTGAACAACTATATAAATCTGACGCCAGAGCTGCCAGTCAACCGTTTTTGTCCGCAGCTTCCGCTTCGCCCCTATTGCCTTGGAATGGGCGGAATCGGTCTGCCGGGTGACCTGTCCTCTGCTTCACGGTTTGTTCGTGCTGCTTTTACTCGGCTCAATTCGGTATGCGGATGCTCCGAGCCGAAAAGCGTCAGCCAGTTTTTCCATATCCTCGGGTCGGTACACCAAACGCGCGGCTGTGCCAAAACCGAGGATGGATACGAAATCACCGTCTATACCTCCTGCTGCAATACCACTAAAGGCATCTATTACTATACCACCTACCAAAACCAGCAGATCACAGCGGTACAGCTTTCTCACGAAAATCTGAACGCAAACACGGTAATCACCTACCCGCTGATTACCGAAACCCAGATTCTCCGTCAGAACTGATTTTTCACGATTGCACCCTTTAACCTGTCCATTCATAAACCTCTCCGGACGCGCATACTTTCTGGTAACAGTAAAGGAACCGGAGGGGTTATGATTGAAAACAAATACCGCAAAAACCGATTTTTTCAGCACAGGTGAACGCTGCGTCCAGTTGGCGCAGTACATGCTGGAGAAAAAAAGCACCGTCCGCGATACCTCCAGACAGTTCGGCGTCTCAAAATCTACCGTACATAAGGACGTGACTGTCCGTCTGCGTCAGGTCAGCCCGGCACTGTACAAGGAAGTCCGCTGCCTGTTGGATATCAACAAGCAGGAACGCCATATCCGCGGCGGTCTTGCCACCCAACGCAAATATGCACTTCAAAAAGAGCAGGCGCACCCTGCCCGGTAATCTATTTAACCCATCAAACGACAATAAGCCGCCCAAAACGGAGCATTTCCGCAATGGACGGCTTTACTGCTGCTGTATTCAAACGGGTTCAAAAGCTGATGACTTCTTCCATCATGGGCATAGCCGGAACAGCGCCCGGACGGGATGCGGTAATTCCGGCTGCTTTATTGGCAAAGTCCAGAATTTCTTCCAGCGCTTTCTGTCCGACAGTCCGCGGGTCATCCAATTTACACAACTGGGACAGTACCATCCCCATAAAAGCTGCACCTGCGCCGCCTCTGTCCGAAACTTCTATCTTCTGCGCCGAGACATGACCAGTCATGCCGCCCATCCGATAAAATACGCCGTCTTCACCAAGGGTAACAAGTACCAGGAACGGTCCCATTTCGGCAAGCTGGGCACTTCCCTGTGCGTAATTCGCAGTACCGGTAAACAATGTCATTTCCTCGCTGGACAGCTTGAGGATATCACAGCGAGGGATCATACTGCAAATCAGTTCTGCAGCCTTGGTTTCATCTTCCCAAAGCGCTGCCCGGTAATTCGGGTCAAAACTCAGCAGCGCACCGCTGCGGCTTGCCCTTTCAATCGCTTCCAAGGTCGCACTCTTACAGGGTTCATCGGTCAGGCTGACCGAACCAAAATGCAGAATTTTCGCCTGCTCAATCATCCCATCAGGCAAATCAGCCACCGACAGCTGCACATCCGCACCGGAACTGCGCAGGAAGGTATAATCCCGTTCCCCATTTTCATCCCTGGTCACCAGCGCAATCGTCGTCGGAGCAGCAGGATCAGTTGACAGACCACTGTCGTCCACACCATTATTTTCCAGCGCTATCCGCAGCCCCTGCCCTAGCAGATCATTCCCGATCTTGCCGATAAAGGCAGTCGACGCGCCCATCTTGGAAGCCGCTACCGCAACATTGGCAGGCGCGCCGCCCGAATATGCGGCAAAGAGAGGATTTCCAAGGTTATTCTGTTCGATCTGCGTCATATCGATCAAAATCTCACCAATTGAGACGATATCATACTTTTTATCCATCACTGTCAGCTTCCTTTCATGTCAGAATTCAATTGCATTCCGGGATATTGACTATATTTTATCATATTCACCGGGCAAGCGCAAGAGATAATCATTGGTCAGCCAGGCTGCTCTCAATTTTTTCACCTTCCAGCAGATACCCCACCATCTTTTCCGGTGCATTGACAAAAGCTTTTATGAGCTGAAAATGCTCAGTATCGCGATAATTGACCCGTTCGATCTTCTGCTTTGAAAGCTGGTAAACATCCGCATCCGGAAACGCCATCAAAACAGGCGAATGGGTGGAAATTATAAACTGGCATCCATCCTTTACCAAACGGTCGATATGACAGATCAGCTCCATCTGCTTCATCGGCGAAAGCGCTGCTTCTGGTTCGTCCAGGATATACAGCCCCTGTCCGCCAAACCGGTTTTCCACCAGTGCCATGAAGCTTTCGCCATGCGACTGGTGGTGCAGCGATCTTCCTCCGTAGCTATCCAGCAGTGACGGCAATGCACACGCAATTTGATCCAATCGGTCAACCTCGGTCGCTACATTATAAAAACTCTCAGCACGCAGAAAAAATCCCGTTCTGGGACGTTTCCCACCACGGATGACCTTCATATACCGGTAGAGTTCGGAATGGGAATCCTGGGTGGAGAAGTTAAAGTTAATGGTGCCGCCTTCCGGATTGAAACCGACCGCAACCGCCAGCGCTTCGATCAGCGTCGATTTGCCGATCCCGTTCTCTCCGACGAAAAACGTGACCGGGCTGCTCAGCCGGATACCCCCTTGTTTTGTGAGAATGCGTACTACCGGCAGCCTGTACAGGTAGCTTTCACGCGGCACAGGACGCTGCATCCGCAATTCTTCCACAAACAGCGAACTGATAATTTCCCGTTCCAACTTCCTCATCTCCTGACAGCCCAAAAGGCCAGACCCTCATATGAGCCTGACCTCCCCAGTCTATTCAATTAACTGCCTGACCTTGTCCTCTCTGGGTGGAACCAAACCCCCGGCAAATTGGAAGCACAGGCATTGCGCATCAGCGGTTACGGAATCCCTGCCGTCTCTGACGCACTTCGATCACCGACTTGTTGAGCTGTTCGTCCACCTGTGCAAGAACACTGTCGGCATATTCAATTGCGGCTTTTTTCAGTTCACGCGACTGAAGCTGTGCCGTGCTCATGATCTCATTTGCCTGCATCTGCGCCTGTTTGACGATCTCGTCATGATCGACCAGCCGTCTTGCACGCTCTTCGGCGGCACGGGTAGTCATTTCCGCTTCCTTTTTTGCCGTTTCCAGAATATTGTTGCGGTCCGCAACAATTCTTCTGGCGTCTTCCAGTTCACGGGGAAGCTGGGTTCTCAGATCAGCAAGCATTTCCAAAAACTGATCCTGATCTACCAGTACACGACCGCGGCTCATAGGAAAAACCTTCGCGGTCTCGAGGATGCCTTCCATCATCCCAAGGATGCTGTCTACCGAATTGTCCATCTTTTCCATAGCGATTACCTTTCCTTGCCGTCGTTTCCCAAAAACGGCATTATTTATTTGTCAGCCACCGCATTATTTCCACCCTGCGGCAGCACCAGACGTTCCTTTATTTCCTGCAAGATACAGTCAGGGACAAACCCGCTGATATCTCCGCCAAAATGCGCAATCTGTTTGACCAGGCTGGAACTGAGATACATATTCTCCGCACCGGTGGTCAAAAAAATTGTCTCTGCGCCATCGTACAGCTTTTTATTTGCAAGCGCCATCTGAAATTCATACTCAAAGTCCGATACCGCCCGAAGTCCCTTGACGATCGCACAGTCCCCCAGCCCACGCAGATAATCCACCAAAAGCCCGTCAAAACTTTCAACGCTTACATTATCCAGATGCGCCGTTACCTTGCGTGCCAGCTGTACCCTCTCTTCCAGTGAAAACGACGTATGCTTCGCCGCATTGACAGAAACCAGCACGACTACACGGTCAAATAACCGTGCCGCACGGCTGATAATATCCAGATGCCCTACTGTGATCGGGTCAAAACTTCCCGGACAGACTGCTGTCTTATTCAATGAAACGTCCCCTTTCCGGCAGAACGTCAAGCGTCCTGCTGCGGATCAATGTGTGTATAGGTCGTGATCAGAGTCTTGCCATAACGGTATTCTTTCACCCGTCTGAGCCCTCCGACTTCTTCCGGCAGTGCCTCATCCCGCGAATGCTCAAATAACACCAGTCCGCCTTCTGCCAGTGCCCCGGCAAGCAGCGGAAGAAGCTTTTCACCAAAGCCGCGGTTATACGGCGGGTCCAGAAAGATAAAGTCAAACTTTTCCCTGGTTTTTCCCAGAAAAGACTCTGCACTTTCCATTACAACATTCGCCTCGCCAGCCAGACCGGTCGAAGCAAGGTTGCGCCGGATGATCTCAACCGATGCGCGCGATTGATCAACAAAAGTCGCCTTTTTAGCGCCTCTGGAGATTGCCTCGATTCCCATCTGTCCGCTGCCGGCAAATATATCTGCGACATTCGCTGCCGGCAGGCGGAAATGAATCATGCTGAAAACCGCTTCCTTGACGATCTCCGTAGTTGGACGGACATCCAGCCCTTCCAGTGTCTCCAGTTTTCGTCCGCGTGCGGTACCGGTAATAACTCTCATATATTCCCTTTCCATGATACCAACGTAAATGATCTGCATGAAAAATCCGCGCCCAACTGACTGTCACCCATTCCTGCGCCTTGTGCGGCGCTTCTGATCGGAAGCCGATACGCTCAGTACCAGCCCTGCCGACAAACAGCTGACAACCAGCGAACTTCCTCCCTGACTGAAATACGGAAGGGTTACGCCTATGACCGGCAACAGCCCCAAAACCATGCCGATATTGAGTGCGGACTGAAAAAATATCATTGCAAAAACGCCCGTACAGATACTGTTTCCCAGACCTTCCCGGGAAGATCTCGCGGTCAACAGTATTTTACCACAAATTACAGTCAATAGCAAGAGGGCACCGGCAGCGCCGACAAACCCAAGTGCCTGCCCGATATGCGCCATGACAAGGTCGTTTTCTATCGCGTATACATAAGTAAACTCGTCTGAAAACAGCCCCTTTCCAAAGCTCATCCCAGACCCCAGAATCCGCCTTCCCATCAGCTGCTGATAGGCTTCCTTGAGCGACGCGTTTTCCAGATCGCCCAGCACCAGAAAGCGGTTTTTCAAATAATCCGGCAGCAAAAACCATACGACCGGAGTTAAAGCCGCCGCGCATCCTGCTCCCAGTGCCAGATATTTCCACGAAAGCCGGGACACAAACACCATGCTGACAAATATCAAAAAGAAAATCAGCGCACTGCCCATGTCGCCCTGCAAAAAAATCAGTACACACGGTGCTGCACCATGCAGGCATAAAAGCAACAATGCCGGCGGATGATTGACTCGGTCTTCCAGCCTGTCCAGATGCCACGCAAGCGTCAGAATAAACGAGAACTTGAGCAGTTCACCCGGCTGGATCGAAAATATTCCCAACCGCAGCCAAGCGCTGTCATCCGAACCTTCCGGACGGTAAACAAACGGCAGGCTGGTAAACGTCAGCAGCGTCAATCCCAACGTCACCGGCAGATGCAGCCGCCATCCGGCTGCCAGCTGACGATAATCGAGTTCAGAAATCAGCAGCATACCGACAATCCCAATAACACCGGCACCAATCTGTGTAATCATCGAACGCCGCGTAATAAACCCGGCGCTCATCTCCGAATACTGGACGACAAATCCAAAGCAGACAGCTGCCAGAACCAGCAAAAACATCGGCTTGTCCAACCGGCGGAACCCGGCACGCAATCCGCTGCACAGTTCCTTTACTCCATCTGCCATAAACTGCCTCCATCCGCTTGCTGCCCAAAGATGCAAGCATATCCTGCCTGACTATCACATTATTATAATATATTTTTTCCTAAGTTACAAGAGAATTGTCAAAATTCCGGTTAAAAGAACGGAAAATGCCATCCGACAGCTGGAAAACTGTCGGATGGCACAAAACATTTATTTAAAATCCTTAAAACAGACCACTAATATTTCCCTGTGCATCCACATCGATCAGCTCTGCGCTCGGACGAGACGGCAATCCCGGCATCGTCATGATCGAACCGGTCTGGACAACGACAAACCCTGCGCCTGCCGATACCCGTACTTCACTGACTGTGATGGTAAAGCCCTGCGGACGCCCCAATTTCTTGGGATCATCCGAAAGGGAATACTGGGTCTTTGCCATGCAGACAGGCAGTTCACCAAAGCCAAGATCGGTGATCTCCTTAATCGCCTTTTTGGCAGCGGCAGAATAGGAAACGCCGTCAGCACCGTAAATCTCTTTGGCAATCTTTTCGATCTTCTGCTCGATGGTCAGCGACAGCGGATAGATCGGCGCAAACTGCGGCAGATCAGCGCAGTTTTCACAGCGGTCAATGACATCAATGACACGCTCAGCCAGCTCGATACCGCCTTCGCCGCCTTTGGCAAAGACTTCCGACAGCGCGTAATCAACCCCCAGCTCACGGCAGCAGTTGTCGATTACCGCAAGTTCTGCGTCGGTATCGGTTCCGAAACGGTTGATCGCTACGACAACCGGCACGCCAAACTTGTGCATATTTTCGACATGCGCCTTAAGGTTGACAATACCCTTTTCCAATGCTTCGACATTTTCAGCCGCAAGGTCCGCCTTTGCCACGCCGCCGTTATATTTGAGCGCACGGACAGTCGCAACAACGACAACGCAAGCCGGTTTCAAACCGGCATACCGGCACTTGATATCAAAGAATTTCTCTGCGCCCAGGTCAGAGCCGAACCCGGCTTCGGTGATGCAGTAATCCCCCAGCTTGAGCGCCAGTTTGGTCGCACGCACCGAGTTGCAGCCATGGGCGATGTTGGCAAACGGTCCGCCATGGATCAGGACAGGGGTATTTTCCAGCGTCTGGACGAGGTTCGGTTTGATCGCGTCCTTCATCAGTGCGGTCATAGCACCGTCTGCCTTGAGTTCACGGGCATAAACCGGACGGTTATCATAAGTCCATGCGACCAGGATATCGCCCATCCGTTTTTTCAGATCCATCAGGTCTTCCGCAAGGCAGAGGATCGCCATGATTTCCGATGCAACCGTGATAATGAATCCGTCTTCACGCGGAACGCCATTCGCCTTGCCGCCCATACCAATCACAATATAGCGCAGTGCGCGGTCATTCATATCCATACAGCGCTTAAAAAGGATACTACGCGGATCGATTCCCAGCTTGTTGCCCTGCTGGATAT
>CALWWT010000211.1 GCA_944385325.1 uncultured Clostridia bacterium
CCGGATGACCGCCCAGCAGCATTCCGAGCAGGTTTTCAAAATAGCGGATATAGATAAACTTACCGGCCTGCAAATCCCGGTACCACAAATCAAACAGCGTCTTTAAAAACTTTCCGTACTTTTCCGGCGTCAGCGAATAAGGCGACGAACCGCGTTCCTCTTCCAGCGGGTCCAGACAGGGAATGTACTGCTGGAAAAGCAGCCCGCTGCGGCGGTAAAAGCTGTAGATTTTGGAAATCGCGTCGGCTGTCTGTCCGGTCACAACCGTCAGGATATTAAAATCGACTTTATGTGCTGTCAGAACCTGTGCCGCGTGGAAGACCCTTGCATAGGTTCCCTTTCCAGCCGCGTCCAGCCGGTTGAGGTCGTGCAGCTGCTTGTTTCCGTCCAGCGAAAGCCCGACCAGGAAGTGGTTTTCCCGTAAGAACTCTGCCCATTCATCATCAATCAGCAGTCCGTTTGTCTGAATCGCGTTGGCAATCCGGGTTCCATGCACATTATACTTTTTCTGAAACTCGACTACCTTGCGGAAAAAGTCCAGCCCGGACAGGGTCGGTTCTCCGCCCTGAAACCCGAACGAGCATTCTCTGTCGGCGTAGCTGAGCGCCTTTTTAATCAGCGTTTCCAGCGTCTCTTCCGACATGAACCCGTAGGAATAGGTATCGCGGTTGATCTGCTCATCATGGTAAAAACAGTAGCGGCAGCGGACATTGCAGTTACCGGATGAAGGTTTGACCAAAATACTCAGTGAAGGCATAACTGTACTCCTCTCTAATATGTATAAAAATGATCTTATGAACAAAAGCCGCCCGAAATCCTCCGGACGGCTTACAGTCAAAATGGACAATCAGTTCTGGTGATCCGCGGCAGGCTGATCAAACAGATGATCAAATCCTTCCGGGAACTCTCCTACTACGCCTTCGGTGGAGTCCGATTTGAACAGGACCTTTACCGTCTGCAAAATCAGCTTGATATCCACAAAGAGCGAATACTGTTCAATATAAATCAGGTCAAAAATCAGCTTGTCACGCGGCGTGGTATTGTACTTGCCCTGGATCTGCGCAAGTCCGGTCAAGCCCGCCTTAACTTTCAGACGGTACTGGAATTCCGGCAGCACTTCCACATACTTTTCGGTGATCTCCACCTGTTCGGGACGCGGACCGACAATTGACATATCCCCTTTGAGGATGTTGATAAACTGGGGCAGCTCGTCCATACGGGTTTTGCGAAGGAAATGACCGACCTTGGTGATACGGTCGTCATTCTGGGAAGCAAGGCGCTTGTTATTCTTATCCGCGTCGACGATCATCGTACGGAACTTGAGCACCTCAAAGACCTTACCGTCCTTGGTCACACGCGGCTGACGGAAAAAGACGGGACCATGATCCTCCAGCTTGATCGCCAGCGCTTCGATCAGCATGATCGGGCTTGCACATAATAGACCAATGCCGGAAATAGCGATATCCATCGCCCTTTTAAGCACCCGCTGCTCGAATGTCAGACCGGAAATCCGGGATTCCAGCACCGTTACGTCATCAATAATCACATGACGGGAATGACGGGTGATAATATCCGAAAGTTCAGGGGTGAGATAGGTCGTCCGGTTGTGCTTATAGCAGTATTCCAAAACCTTGACCTTATCGCTTTCACCGATGGAATAAAGGAAAACCGCGTTATGGGCACGGATGGTTTTACGCAGTTCATCCTCCGCAAGAGAAGCAATATCGCAGATCTGGCAGATCTGGAACTGTTTCTTATAACGGGCAATCTTGCCGACAAACTGCGGCAGCCCTTCCTTGCTTCCGAACAGCACCAGACATTTTGCCGGCGGGTTGACCTTAAAATAAAGGTAGTTCCCCAGATAGCCGAACAGGTTGATCGCGATTACCTGCAAAAGGAAAATACCGATCAGCGTAAAGAAATCCTGCACATAGCTACGGTTTTCAAAGTTGATCCGCATGATGGCAAGTTCCAGATAGGTCACCGCATCAGCCAGAAAGGTCGCAATCGATGCCGAATAAACGATCTCCTTGGTTTTTTTGATACCGATCGGAAAACCGCCGTAAATCTTGAGCATCAGCACGCAGAGGACAGGAAAACAGATCAGCGTGATAGCCGCCGTCCGCGAAAAGCGGAGCAGCTCCGGCTCAGTCAGCGCAAACAGAATGTAAAACAGCAAAAACAGCACCAGTACCAGTACCAGCTTAAAGCTGCGCAAAAGTGACCTCTGTAACTTCTGCGCGATTGATTTTACCATGATGAATCCTCCAACTTGCAGGAATTTTAAGGGAATAATCGTCAAGCATTGCCCAATCCTGTTTAGTATACCATATTCTGACGCATACCGCCATAGTGCAACTTGCAAATCTTTCCGAATATCCCCACCGAAAATTGTAAAAGACGTTTAAAATTCGGAAAAATATGGGGTAAATCCATCCATCACGGCGTCAGTTTTTCCATCATTTCAATCAGTTCTTCCGCTTCCTGTTCAATTGGTTTTTCCTCAGCCGGCAGCTGTTCATCCGAAACTGTCACCGGTTCAGACGGCTCTCCGCTTTCCGGCTGTTTCTCATCCGGAGTCTCGGAAGACTGTCCAGCCTTCTTTTCCTTATCCTCCTGCCCTTCCGGTTTTTCCGGCTCACCATCCGCCTTTTCAGGTTCCTGTTTGTCCTGCTGCTCCTGCACCGATTCTTCCGCAGGCTTTGCAGCGGCATCTGCCTCATCGGAAGCAGATCCCTTTTCTCCATCTTCCGGCTGATTTATACCGGCAGTTTCCTCCTGTTCATCCGTCTGCACCACTTCCACCTTTTCCTCCGGCTTCCAGCTGGTAAAGACACGGTGAACCGTTTCAGGGGTCTCATCCGGCTGGATATTCTCGACCGCACTCAGTTCGGACGCAAACCGCATACAGTTTTCTTCGGCGTTAAACCACTTTTCCCAGCACTGGAACCCGAGTTCGGCACGGGAATCAAACTTTTCCTTATCCATATTGCACAGCATCTCAAGGAACGCCGTCAGCTGTTCCAGTGTCGGGTTTTCCGGCATCAGAAGCCCGGTTTCATTGCTGACCACGTCGGTCACGCCATCGACAGCCGTCGCACAGACAAAGATATGGTTTGCCATCGCTTCCAGCATCATTGTCGGGACGCTCTCGGAGCTGCTGACCGACAGGAAAACATCCAATTTATGGGAAGCATAATAGTGATACCGTTCCTCCTGATTCATATCGCCGAGGAATTCATACCGGATGCCCGGCTTGTTTTCCAGCTTATCGCGCGCATATTCCAGCACCTTTTCCCGCTCGGAACCGTCGCCGATATGCACCCAGTCCAGACAACCGATCTTCATCCCGGCAATCGCATCGATCAGCAGGGTCAGCCGCTTGTCCTCCTCGATCGGCGAACAGGTCACGATGCGGAGCAGATAATCCTCTTCCGGCGGCTCCAGCAGCACTTCCGGTCCAGGCACACCAAGCGGCGCTACCCGGTATTTCCCGGGAGCCTCGCCGTCGGTAAAGTGATGGACATAGACGCTGCGCCGTTCTTCCGAGGTAAAATACACCGCGTCGATATTGCGGTTGGTGATATAATTCAAGGTTTCGCGCCGTTCACCCGTCTGCGGGTCAAACATATTGGCACGGTGGCACCGGGCAGTGACATGGATATCCTTGCCCATCTCCTTGATACGGGTCAGCCCGTACAGATAGTCGTTATAGTTCGCCGAATAAATGACCAGCGGACGGTCGTCCTGCATCACAGGCAGCGAAAGCACATACCGGCGCGCAAGCTCACTTTCGACCAGCGCGTCAAGGGTGTGGGCAGCCTGTGCGTGGTTCCATCTGCCTTCCTCCTGACCCTGCCGCCGTTCCAGCCGGTAAGCGCGGCTGAACCGGCACAGGGTACGCAGCCACCACTTCCAGAGTCTGCCGCCATGCTCGGACGGACGGGAAAAGATGACACCCGGCGGCAGGATACGGTACATCCGTTTATCGGTTTCGCGGGTGACCAGATAGACGTTAAAAAACCTGGTCAGATACGGGAGCTCGGTTTCCAAAAAGCTTTCCTGGTTGGAACAGGGGTAATGCTCAGTTACCAGCAGCAGATTCTGCGGTTTCTTCGCCATAACGTACATTCCTTTCTAAAAGACTGCGATAAATTCGCAGTACAGCCAGTCAACAGATAAATGATATATTCTGTCATGACAAAATGTCATTTAAACTAATTATACCATAATTTTTTAGAAATAAAAAGCAGATTTTTATGAATTCTGAAGGCAGACATGCCATTTATTGGCAGAATGGTGTAAAATTATTCTTGAAATCACTGTCGGCTTATTCTATAATATATATAGAATACCTAAATCAGGAGGAATTTAAATGAGCTATCCGACAGACAACTCCCGTGTACATGGCTTCCTTCACACCAAAGGAAAACTGCTTGTCAACGGCGATGGTGAAGAAGTCCTGCTCCGCGGCTGGGGCGCAGGCAACTGGAACAATCCGGAAGGCTTCATGATCGGCGCGGTCACCAATTTTACCGGTGCTGCCGTTCAGGACAGGGTCGTCCGTGCATCCGGAATGGACCGTGGACGCAGCTTTATCCAGATCGTCCGCGAAACCTGCGGAAGCCGGTATGCTGCCGACTTCTGGAACAGATGGATGAACACCTATATGACCGAAGACGACTTTATCCTGATGGAAAAGCTCGGTTATAACTCGGTCCGTCTGCCCATCAGCGCACGCTGCTTCCTTGAGGAAGAACCGGGGTACATCTGGGTAGAGGAAGCGTTTGAAATGCTGGGACGGGTGCTCGACTGGTGCAAAAAGCACCATATTTATGGTATCCTTGACCTGCACGGCGCGGTTGCCGGGCAATCCTGTCTGCCGTGTGACGACGGCATCGACAACCAGCCAAGGCTTTTTATGGAAGAGGAAAGCTATGAACGCACCATCGTGCTGATGGAAGAATTTGCGCGCCGGTTTGCCGACCACGAAGGCCTGGGCGGATACAATATCGTCAATGAGCCGCTCTCCAACTTCTCAGGCGACGCAAACGACCGCTATATCCCGAAACTCAAACAATTTTACCTCGACTGCATCCGCCGGATGCGCGTCTATGACAAAAACCACGCCTTTTTCCTCGAAGGCAACCACTTTACCAACCGTGTCAGCATCTTTGACCAGGACTACGACCCGGAATGCCACAACTGGGTGCTGACCCTGCACTGCTATTCCAAGCGCCCGGAATACTCCGCGATCGCGCCGGCACTGGCAAAAGCCGACAAGCTGAATGTTCCTGTCTGGATGGCAGAAACCGGCGGCCCCAACCGCTGGATGTCGGCACAGTATGAGATGCTGCTGGAGCATCACATCGGCTACTGCGTCTGGAGCTGGAAATGCGTGGAAGGCGGCAACGCTTGCAGCGTTATCCGGCATAAACTGCCCGAAGGCTGGGATAAGATCAATGCCTATGTTGCCGAGGGTGCCGCAAGACCAAGCTATGCCGAATCACAGGCAATTTTTGACCGGTATATCGACTGCCTGAAATTTGAAAACTGCACGGTATCCGAAGACGCGACCACCGATATCTTCCGCCGGAAAGGCGCCGTCATTCCCGCGTCCGGCTTCAACCTTTCTCCCGGACGCGGCATCTCTTACAAGGGCAATGACCCTTACGGCAATGAAGCTGGATATCGTCCCGGTACCGGCATGGAAATGGTCTTTGCGCCGGGATACACTTCCCGTGAAACGGTCATGGGCAAGCCGCGCCCCGATACCGACTGGGAAAACCTCCAGCTTGTCCTCCACAAAGGCGATTTTGTATGCTACACCTGCCGTGAACTGACAAACGGGTGCGGCATATCGCTGCGCTGCCGTGCGGATGAAACAGCTGTCGTCTCGCTGCGTTCCGGCAATACCCTGCTCGGAACCCTCACCATCAGCCCGACTCAGCAGCTGATGGATACCGAAACAATTCCGCTTCCGGAAGACCAGTATCAGGTTCTCCGGGTGGAAACGGAAGAAGGAACGGTTATCCTTTCCGACCTGCTGATCCGCTGAGCCGTCCATCTGCCGCCGGTCCGCAAACCGAACGACTGACGGCAAGCGTTGCAAGAGTATCGCCCAATTGGTTGAAGACGACCGCCATCAGTTTAAGCTGTTCAGTCGTCGCATTGACAGCAAAGGCATTGGCTGCCGCGGTGATATAGGCGGTCAGTTCGCATCCGCTCATGGGAACCCCTCCTTTTTCTTGCGGATATTCCAATATACGCAGACGCCCTGCCTCCGGTGCATACCGTCCGGAAACAGGGCGTCTTACTTTATTATTGCTATTCAGAATCTTTCCCAATCCGACATTTCCACGCCAGTTACCGTAAGAAGATCGCCATCCACCCGGAATTTTACCTCCATTCCGGCAAACGCCATCCCATAACCCCTCTCCGGGTCATGCTGATAGGATGGACGCGGGTCATGTGCGAGGACTTTTTGGAGTGCATCCCGTTTATTTTCCGGCACCTTTTCAAGCAGCTCGGGCGAAATTTCTACCCGCAGTTCCTTTTCGCGCACCGGGTCGGAAAATCCGCCTACAGCGTCCGGATGGCTGTCGGTAAAGGGCAGATAGGGCTTGATATCCAGAATCGGCGTACCATCGCACAGATCGGCCCCTTCGACCAGCAAGACGGTTCCTTCTTCCGTCTTTTCCATACCAACCAGCTTGACCGATGAAAGCCCGATCGGATTCGGGCGGAAAGGCGAACGGGTCGCAAATACACCCATCCGGGTATTGCCGCCAAGTCGAGGCGGACGGACAGTCGGCGACCAGTTTTCCCGTACCGCCTGGGAAAACTCCCAAACCAGCCAGAGGTGGCTGTACCCTTCTATCCCGCGCAATGCTTCCTCCACCCGGTACTCCGGTTCAAAGACGATGGTCGAAACCACCGGTACAATACCGCTCTGACGCGGAATGCCGAACTTGGTCGGAAAATCCGAACGGATACGGGCAATCACCTTCATTTGAATCGTTTCCATCTCTTCCGTCCTCACTCCACTATTCCCAGTTTATCATACAAAAACGCGATCAGTCTCTCTTTTGCAGCCTGTCTCAGTTCCATTTCCGCCATGCGTCCGTCCTCATTCAAATCCATCCAGTACCTTCCCTCGAGGTCAGCCGACAGACTGTCCAGCGGCCATCCGGGATGACGGTCGGGATGCGGCTTTGCCAGCATCAGGAAACTGGCAGTCCGGCGCTGCTCTGCCAGTTCTTCCATATACCCGTATACCTTTCCATTACGGCATACAGCATATCCGTCCAGATAACAGGCGACACTCTTTCCGCCAAGCGACTGGACCAGACCGGCATAATGCTCAATCATTTCCTCGTCGGTCATTTCATGCCCATCCGCCGCACGACGGATAAACAGTCCCGGCTGGCGTGAATCATCCAGCGGCAGGTCAAGGAAATACAGCCCGGAATCCTCCGAAATGACCCGATCTGCAAACTGTCCGTACCATGCAGCTTTGCGCATGGCGTTTTCCATGGGGGTCGCGCCGTCCTCATCGGGTATCTTATCGACACCGACATCCTGCAAAGTCAAAAGCCGCAGGTCATCCCGTCCCAGCAGCTGCTGAAAATAAGCCGCTTTTCGTTTATTGGTCGTTCCGAGCAAAATATCCATCCTGCGTTCCTCCGTCAGCAGCACTCCGCTGCCACAAATGCCGTCGAAAAGGCAATCTGCAAATTAAATCCGCCGGTATAACCGTCTACATCCAGAATCTCACCAGCGAAATACAATCCCGGCAGCAATCTCGATTCCATCGTCGCCGGATTGACCTCCTTGACCTGTACGCCGCCGCGGGTGACAATCGCTTCTTCAACCGGTCTGAATCCGGTCGGTGTCAGCGGGAATGCCTTGAGCAGTCCGACCAGTGCAGCCCGCTCTTCCTTGGTGATATCCCGTACCTTCTGATCAAACGGGATTCCGGCGCGGCGCAGTGCAACCGGAATCAGCTTTCTGGGCAGGAGAGCACCGAGTGCGTTGATAATATCCCGGTTGAGGTTTTCGGAGAAGTCGCGGAGCAGACGCTTGTCCAGCTGCTGCAAGGTCAGTCCCGGCTTGAGGTCGATCAGCAGCTGATATTTTTTCTTACCCATCGACCGGATATGCGCCGAAGCTGATAGCACCAGCGGTCCGCTGACGCCAAAATGGGTAAAGAGCATCTCGCCGAGTTCCGAATAGATTTCCTTGCCGTTTTCGGTGACGGTCAGCGTCACATTGCGCAGCGACAGCCCCATCATATCCCGCGGGTCTTTTTCTGCCGTCAGGATGGGAATCAGCGAAGCCGACGGCGGAACAATGGTATGTCCTGCCTGTTTGGCAAGTTTATAGCCGCTGCCGTCCGAACCGGTGACCGGATAGGACGCGCCGCCGCAGGCAAGCAGCACAGCATTTCCATGGTATTCTGTTCCATCAGCGCACAAAACGCCGGTGATTTTTTCATCCGCTGTCAGCAGCTTTTCGACCGTTCCCTGCTGCAAATGAACGCCTGCTTTTTTCATCTCCCGCATCAGCGCTTCCAGAATATCCGCTGCCTTATCCGATACCGGAAAAACACGGTTGCCGCGCTCGGTCTTGAGCGGAACGCCTGCATCCTCAAAAAACGCCATCGTGTCTTTGGTATCAAACCGGGAAAACGCCGAATATAAAAAACGCGGATTCTCCGGGATATTGGCAAGCAGCGTCTCCCGGTCGCAGTTGTTGGTGACATTGCAGCGTCCCTTTCCGGTGATCAGCAGT
This sequence comes from uncultured Clostridia bacterium, assembly GCA_944385325.1. Lineage (GTDB taxonomy): Bacteria > Bacillota > Clostridia > Oscillospirales > Ruminococcaceae > Faecivivens. The sequence goes on from CALWWT010000211.1 coordinate 8,794, forward strand.
TTTCTTCCCGTCTTTTCCCCACGTTCCAGCAGCAGCACCCTTTTTCCAAGCCGTCCTGCCTGTACCGCTGCCATCATCCCGGCAGCGCCGCCGCCGACTACGATCAGATCATATCCCAAAGCCTTCGCTCCCTTTCTTCCATCCGCAAACATAAGGCACAGCCGCCTCATTTTGTGACAGCTGTGCCGAAAACACTTACTCAACTCCAGACGTTATCGTCCGGGCAGACCGGCATCCGGCGCCGGTCCCTGATAAACATTATATTCCGACCAGATTTCTTCCAACCGGTTGAAGGTCTGGGTGACCTCTTCTTCCTTGCGCAGCCCGACCGCAACGATCAGCGCGTTGACCACCGAAAAGGGCGCGACCAGCGAATCAACAAACGAAGTCATATCACTGCGTGCCGCCAGCAGAATCTCAGCAGCCTTTGCAAGCGGAGAACCTGCGCCGTCGGTAATCGCGATGACCTTGGCTCCAGCGTCAGCCGCAAACCGGCATGCCTTGACGGTAAGGGTCGAATAACGCGGGAAGCTGATACCGATCAGCACGTCATCCCGGTTGATGCGGACCATCTGTTCATACAATTCGCTCGACGACGAGGTATGCACCAGCCGGACATTGGAAAACATCAGTCCAAAATAATAATCAATAAACTTTGCAAGGGAACCGGCGCTCCGGTCACCGATCACATAAATCGTCCTGGCCTCGGCGATCGCATCGACCGCACGGTCAA
>CALWWT010000212.1 GCA_944385325.1 uncultured Clostridia bacterium
CAGCCATATTTTCACAAGTCCTTTCCATACTTTTCCGATAACGGAAAACAGTTTAAAGGTAAAAGGCGGCCTTTTCGGATTTATTCCAAAATGCCGCCATGCAAACGGGCAAAGCCCTTTTACAGCAGTTTAATCAATGTGCGGCTTAAAGTCACACCTCATCCGGTGACAGCACCTGTCCAAGACAACGGTTCTCCACCCTGGAAGTGAGCCGGGCCGGTACAATCCGACCGACCATCTCTTCACCGCACTGGACAATTACCGGCGTATAATTGGCGGTATACCCTTCATACCCCAGCGGCGTTTTGGTAGACTCGATCAGCACCTTTTCCACCCGACCGACCATCTGTTCCAGAAAAGCCGTCCGGGTTTTATCGGTGACAGCGATCATTTCCTTGCTGCGCGCCGCTTTGACAGGTTCAGGCACCTGCTCAGGTCTTGCGGCAGCCGGTGTGCCGTCCCGTTTGGAATACGGGAATACATGCACCCGTGCAAACCCAATCTTTTCGGCAAAAGCAGCCGATGCGGCAAAATCCTCTTCGGTTTCGCCCGGGAACCCGACCAGAATATCGGTGGTAATCGCAGCAAGCGGAAAAGCCCTTTGGATGGCGCCGACAATCCGCTCATATTCAGCGGTATCATAATGACGGTTCATACTGCGCAGCGTCCGGTCACATCCGCTTTGCAGCGCCAGATGGAACTGCGGACAAAAATTCGGGAAGGTTGCCATCTCCGCAATATCCTCATCCGAAAGCAGCTCCGGCTCAAGGCTTCCCAGCCGTACCCGCTTGATGCCCGGCACCATACACGCCAGCCGCACCGCGTCAATCAGCCGCAGCCCGACCTCCTTACCATAAGAAGACAGGTTGATGCCAACCAGTACGACTTCCTTATATCCGGCCCCAGCCAGCGCCATCAGCTCCCTTTCAATATCGGCCAGCGGTTTGGAGCGGACCGGTCCGCGTGCCTTGGGAATAATACAGTAAGAGCAGTACCGCTCACATCCGTCCTCAATCTTTACATAAGCACGGGTGCGGTTGCCCAGTCCGGTCACCTGCATCGATTCAAATGCTTCGCCGCGCTGATGGGCAGGAATATCCACAATCCGTTCTCCCGTCCTTCGCACCTGTTCCACAAGATCTGGAATCCGGGAACGCCCCAGTTCACCGGTCACAATATCCGCTTCTGGAATCCTGGCGGCAGCTTCCGGAAACGCCTGGGGATAACATCCGGTCAGGACGCCGATCGCATCCGGGTTTTTCTTCTTCATCCGGCGAAGCAGCTGCCGGGTCTTTTGATCGCCGGTCGAGGTTACGGTACAGGAATTCAAAAGACACACATCCGCTTCTCCGTCCGGTGCCACAACCTCATATCCTCTTGCGCGAAACAGCTCGGCAAGCACTTCCGTTTCATACTGGTTTACCTTACATCCAACCGTCATCAGAGCAATGCGCGGCAAATAAAATCCTCCCTCATAAATCGTGATTTTTTTCACAAAATCAGTATATTCGACAATTTTCGTATTTTACACTGCACAAGCGGGATTTTCGCCTAAGCACTGTAAAATTTGATCGTCAATCTATCATATAAATGTAAAAGATTATTGTGCAGTCTTTATAATTGCGACCCTTTACTGATTATATTATAATGGAATAAATAGAAATTGGCAAGACCCAGTTGACTTAAAGAAATGTTCCTGCTATACTGGAATTACGGTAAGAATGACGAATGCCATTCCGGAGCTTTAACGCGCGATCGTTCCGGCAAGCAGGAGCATCCTTCCGCAAGCTGTCAAGTCAGGTTAGGAGGCATTCTCAAAAAATGAGAACCTGCAAAATTCTGCTGAACACGGTGACGGATGTAAAAGAATTTGTCAGTCTGGTCAGCGGCTGTAACTACGAGGTCGGACTTGTGTCCGGACGGTATTCGGTCAATGCAAAATCCCTTATGGGTGTGTTCAGTCTTGACCTGTCAAAACCAGTTACGCTTTGTGCTCACTTCGACGACACAGACCGGTTGTTTGTCGAGCTGCAAAAATTCAGGGTTGCTTAATCGGAAGCAGGCACAAGCAAAAGCCAGACGGGTTTCGGCTATAGTAAACCCGATTGTAATCCGGTGGCAAAAGGGATATCCTTATATAAAATAGAAAGATGGATTTTTCCTGAATGCCCGCCCAGAACACGTTTTATGGTAAAGAGGAGAATAAAACATGAAGAAAGTTTGCCAAATCCAGCTCAAAACCGTAAATGAAGTCAAGCATTTTGTAGACATCATGACCCAGTGCTCTTATGACGTAGACCTGCTTTCCGGTCGGTATGTCATCGACGCAAAATCTCTGATGGGTATTTTCAGCCTTGACCTGACCAAACCGATTGATTTGGCCACTTCTACTGATGATGTCGAGGAATTGCTGAAAAAGATCGACTTCTGCATCGTCAAATAAACAGGTAATACCACCTGATTCCAACACCGGATTGTTGCAAAGCGCGTGTTGCAGCCATTCCGGCGACCCCTTTGAGAGATATACCAGACAGCTGTTTTTACCACATGATTCAACTGATGAGGTTGTATAAAACCATCTTCTGATATAACGCCAGTACCGGCCGGACAGAGACATTTTGTTTCTGTCCGGTCGGTACTTTTTATTTGACTGGTAAAGTCAAACCAGCTGCATACCGGATGAATATCCCCGCCTGTGTCCACATATACTGATTACAGTAAAGTATGAAGGAAAGGCGGCGTCAAATATGATCTCATTACGGCAGATAAACAACCGCAGATTTTTTAAAAAACTGGCGGTTTGCAGTATAGCCCTCATTGGCGGCATCTGGATGTCCGGCATGACCGCACTTGCTGAAGAAACGACGGACGCTTCCGTCCAGCTGGAAATACCTGCCAAAAGCTGCATCCTGACCGACAGTGCCGGCAATGTCCTGTATGAAGATAACGCCGATCAGCAGATGCCGCCTGCTTCGATTACCAAAATCATGACGCTGCTGCTGACCTTTGAAGCGCTGGATGCAGGCACGCTTTCCATCGATCAGACGGTCACCTGCTCTGAATACGCGGCTTCAATGGGCGGAACGCAGATCTGGCTGGAACCAGGTGAAGAGATGGTACTTTCGGATATCATCAAGGCAACCGCTGTCAATTCGGCAAATGACTGCGCGATGGTACTTGCCGAGACGGTTGCCGGAAGTGAGGAAGCATTTGTTGCGATGATGAACGAAAAAGCTGCCCAGCTTGGTATGACCGGTACCCGTTTTGAAAACCCGACCGGACTGGACGCCGATGGACATCTGTCCACCGCAAGGGATATTGCGATCATGTCCGCCGAACTGCTCAAACATGAGGGCGTTACCGACTATACAACCATCTGGATGGATTCGCTCAGAAATGGCGAAACCGGTCTGGTCAATACAAACAAACTGGTACGGTATTACACCGGCTGTACCGGGCTGAAAACCGGTACGACCGACGGTGCCGGCAGCTGCCTTTCGGCAACTGCCACGCGGGACGGCGTTTCACTGATCGCCGTATCAATGGGAAGTGAAACCTCCAACGATCGTTTTGCTTCCTGCCGGACCCTTCTGGATTACGGGTTCGCTTCTTTTGAAAACTATACGCCCCAGCTGTCGGAAGAAGACCTTACACCCATTCCGACTGTCGGAGGTCAGACCGCAGAGGTCAACCTGACCGCTGACATCCCATCCGGTATCCTGATTCCAAAAGGCGCCGCAGATCAGGTTGAGGTCACAATCACCCGGGAAAGCTCGGTAACGGCACCGGTTGAAGCCGGGACGGAACTGGGGAATGCGATTGTTTCGCTGAATGGAAAAACGCTGGCTGAAATCAAACTGCGTTCAGCAGACAGTGTTGAGAAGATCGATTTTACCTTTGCACTGTGCAGATTATGGCAACTCTTTACCGTTTCCCCATTTGCAGGAGAATAATTGTTGACATATTTGACAAAAATGGACCAATTTTTAAAAAAATGTAAGGATTCTGAAAAGAAATCCCTTCAAAACACTATGTTGACAAATTTTTCTGAAAAAATCCGGTAAAATGGCTTGAATATCCCCGTTTCATGTAGTACAATAAGATTGCGGAATAGTCCGTACACAAAATTTTATTTGTGTTTCTTGTTATCCCGTTACCATTGCGATCGGGATTTTATATTCTGAAACAGGGGGGTATACGCCAATGGCGTTAACTTTCAACAATTCTTATATGAAAGGGTTTATGAGCGATCATGAGATCGATGCGCTCGCACCTTTTGTCAAGACTTCTCACGACATGCTGCATGCCGGCACCGGTCTGGGCAATGATTTCCTCGGCTGGATCAACCTTCCCACTGATTACGACAAGGAAGAGTTTGAACGCATTAAAAAGGCTGCTAAAAAGATCCAGGAACAGGCTGACGTTCTGGTCGTTCTTGGTATCGGCGGTTCTTACCTGGGCGCTCGTGCGGTTATCGAAGTCATTAAGTCCCAGATGTACAACAACCTCGCCAAAAAGACTCCTCAGATCTATTTTGCCGGCAACAGTGTAAGCCCGTCTTACCTGCAGGAGATCATCTCCCTGTGTGAAGGCAAGGACGTTGCTGTCAACGTTATCTCTAAATCCGGCACCACCACCGAAACCGCTCTTGCTTTCCGCGTATTCAAAAAGCTGCTGGAAGACAAATACGGTGAAGGCGCAAAAGACCGCATTTATGCGACTACTGACCGCTGCAAGGGTACTTTGAAGGAACTGTCCGACAAGATGGGTTATGAAACCTTTGTTGTTCCGGATGATGTCGGCGGACGTTTCTCGGTCCTGACCGCTGTCGGTCTGCTGCCGATCGCAGCTGCCGGTATCGATATCGACGCTCTGATGGAAGGCGCAAGAGCCGCTCAGAATGCGCTGATGGATCCTTCGGTTGAAACCAACGATGCATATCGTTATGCCGCTACCCGTTTTGCCATGAAACAGAAGGGCAAAGCAATGGAACTGCTGGTTTCCTTTGATCCCTGCTTTGCAACCATGGCTGAATGGTACAAACAGCTCTACGGCGAGAGCCAGGGCAAAGACGGAAAGGGTCTGTTCCCCTCTTCTGTCACCTTCTCGACCGACCTGCATTCTCTGGGTCAGATCATTCAGGATGGCTCCAAGATGCTGTTTGAGACTTTTGTTGACATCAAGAAGCCGAAACAGGACTTCTTTATCGAAAATGATCCCGACAACATGGACGGTCTGAACTTCCTCTCCAACCAGGAAATGAGCATTGTCAATGCTACCGTTATGCAGGCAACCCTGCTGGCACATTCGGAAGGCGGAGTTCCCTGTGCTGTACTGGAAATGCCGACGATCAACGAATATGAAATCGGCTATATGATCTACTTTTTCGAAAAGGCCTGCGCTGTCGAAGGTTATATGATGGGCATCAACCCCTTTGACCAGCCCGGCGTTGAAAGTTATAAAAAGAATATGTTTGCTCTTCTGGGCAAGCCCGGTTATGAAAAAATGGGCGAAGAACTGAAAGCCAAAATGGGCAAATAAAAAGGAAAATTTAAGCAGAAAGACTGTCCCGGACAGTTTACTGCCTAAATAAATGAAACAGGCCTTCTGTTTCGGAAAAATGGAGGTACCTATTATGATTAAATTGATTGTCGGTAACAAAGGGTCCGGTAAAACAAAACTGTTGGTCGATCTGGTCACCAAGGCTGCGAACACTTCCAATGGTAATGTTGTTTGTATCGAAAAAGAACCCAAGCTCACTTTTGACATTCCTTCCTCTGTCCGTCTGATGGAAACCTGCAAAGACAGCATCGAAGGTTATGATGAATTTTATGGTTATATTACCGGCGTCCTTTCCGGCAACTTTGATATCACCGATCTGTTCATCGACTCTACCCTTAAAATCGGCGGACGTGACCTGAACAAGCTGGCTTGCTTCCTTGAAAAGCTCTCCAATGCTATCGGCAGCAGAGAACTGAACCTTGTTATGACCATCTCGGCTGACAAGGAAGAACTCCCTGTTTCTGTTCGCTCCTACATTATGTAATCTGATTTAAAAACGGTCTCCCAAATACGGGAGACCGTTTTAGAGTGTCGAAAAACATTTTTGAGAATTTTGAAAATCGCTAAAACTCATCCAAAGTTTGCCATAGGACGGAAAGCAGGTCCAGGGCGGATGGTTCGCGCAGCGAACCGTGCCCTGGGCGCGC
>CALWWT010000213.1 GCA_944385325.1 uncultured Clostridia bacterium
GATTCGTAAATAATCGCAATGACACCCATCGGAACGGCAGTCTTTTCAATGACCATTCCGTTCGGACGCTCTGCCCTTTCCAGTACCCGAACTGGGTCAGGCAGTGACGCGACCTCCCGGATTCCGTCTGCCATTCCCTTGACACGCTCTGGCGTCAGGCGCAGGCGGTCAAGCATGACGGTTGAAATGGAGCCTTCCGCCGCCTTCATATCCTTGTCATTTTCGGCAAGTATCGACGAAACATTGCGCTCCAGCGCGTCTGCCATCAAAAGCAGCGCCGCGTTTTTCTGGTCGGTCGTAAGGGTCAAGAGAGACGGTGCGGCGGATTTCGCCGCTTGCAGGATTTGCTGTGTGGTCATGGTCGTTCCTCCTTTTTTTGTGTATCTGTCTGTACCCCGGCTGATAAAATCAGCCGATATCCTGGGGATTTTGCTTGCTGTGTTTATCTTTGGGTGCGTAAAAACGGGTCCCGACCGGCTGCCCGTCCAGCAGGTCATACAAAAGGTGCGGCGCTGCACCGTTGGCAATCACCATATCGATACCGGCTGCGTTTACAATCGACGCCGCTTTCAGCTTGGTCGCCATTCCGCCCGTTCCCAGGCTGGAACCCTTTCCGCCCGCAAGCGCCAGCACGTCCGGCGTAAGTTCCAGTACATCGTGGATCAGCTTTGCATCCGGGTTTTTGTGCGGGTCGGCTGTATACAGCCCGTCAATGTCCGACAGCAGAATCAATAGGTCGGCACCGACTGCCGTCGCAACCAATGCACCCATTGTGTCATTATCAATCTCAATTTCCTCGGTCGCGACCGAGTCATTCTCATTAATGATCGGCAGCGCGCCCAGTTCCAGCAGACGGTTCAGGGTGTTCTCAAAGTTAGCCCGATGAATATCATCCTGCAAATCCAATGCAGTCAGCAGAATCTGGGCAACGGTGTGGTTATATTCGCCAAACTCTTTATTATATGTATACATCAGTTCGCACTGACCGACCGAAGCTGCCGCCTGTTTGGTCGGGATATCTTCCGGGCGCTTGCTTAAAGACAGTTTGCCGATTCCCATCCCGATTGCGCCGGATGATACCAGGATAATTTCATGTCCGGCATTTTTCAGGTCGCTCAGCACCCGGCAAAGCTCCGCAACCCGGCGGATATTCAGCTGACCGGTGGCGTGCGCCAGGGTCGAGGTTCCAATTTTTACGACAATTCTCATTTTCCTATATTCCTTTCGGGTGTCCGGATGCAAAATCCTGTCATACCATCCGGGCACTGGTGATACCTCTTTAGTATACACGCTTGCCGCACAAATGTAAAGAGGGACAGCAGCCGCTATCCCTCTTTTTCTCGCTAATATTTTACTCAGCTAAAACACGGTCCAGGAAATACCGCCACTGCTTCCGCCACCATGGCCAGTCATGGTCGACGTCATAGCCCCAGTAGTCAATCCAGGCAGGGATTCCCTTCTGGCAGAGCACCTCGTCCAGTTCCCGTGTGCCGACCAGCATCAGGTCTTCCCATGCGCCCTGACCGACGCAGATAATAATCTTCGACTTGCGGTACAATTCCATATACGGGTGATCTGCCGGCATATTGCGCAGCGAATGCACCGGTGAATTCATGTACATGTTTTCGTCAAAATAACCGTGGATCATCAGCGTCGGGTCGTAAATGCCCGACATCGCAATCACCGTGTCAAACAGATCCGGGTGACGGAAGAAAAAGTTCGCGGCATGATATGCACCCATCGAACAGCCGGTCACCATCGCCTTCTGTCCGGAACCGTTAAGCTCCATCATCCGCGGATACAGCTCGTCAATGACATAATGGAACCACTTTTCATGCAGCGCCATCCGACGCCACGGGTCGCCCCATTCGTCCGACCAGGTCTCCGCGTCGATCGTGTCAAACGAAAACAGCTGCAATTTTCCCGATTCGATCTCCGGCGCACAGACATCGATCATCCCGAAGTTTTCAAAGTCAAAATACCGCCCGTTCTGGGACGGTACCACCAGCACCGGCTTGCCGCCGGTCCCGTAGACCTTGAACTCCATATCCCGTCCGAGGATCTGCGAATACTCCTTATAAACCTTTGTCTCCATCCGTCAGCCTCCTCAGTTGATCTCCGCCGAAACGTATTCCTCAAACTGTTTGAGCTGCTCGGCTGTGTCCAGACGCGCAATATAAAACCGGTCGCCCATCGCGCCTGCAAGCGCCGGGTCAAGCACGCCGGTCATCATGATCTGGTTGCGCCAGCGGGACATAACTTCCTCATGGGAATGGACATAATGCTTCTCGTCACGCCGTCCGACATGCGCGCCGTAAAACTTCTCCGGATAGTCCGGCAGCGTCAGCCGGTCAAAACAGACCATGTCCGCCCAGCATTTATAAAAATCGGTCGAGCAGGCATAGTTGATCATCTCGGGCGTGAATCCGCCGGAAGGACGCATGTTGACCTCAAGTCCCACGATATCGCCCTTTTTGCCCAAGCCTTCCTTGTCCTCCAGAAGACGGAAAAATTCCAGATGGGTGCAGCGGGAACGTACCCCAAACGCCTTGACACAGGCTCTGCCAGCCGCACGGACATCGTCCGCCAGCGTCTGGACAATATAGAAAAATACCTTGCTGCGGTCGTTGACCGAGTCCATGATCGAAACAGGCGTGATGTTGCCGGTTTCCAGCAGAGGGGTGCCGTGAGAATCAATGATCGAATCGTAAGAGCAGATCTCGCCGTTGACAAACTCCTCCATGATATACTGGGTCGACCAGCCGGACGCGTAAAATTCCCGCAGCTGCGCTTCATTCTTCAGCTTAAAGGTCGCGTTGGAACCGACGCCATTGTCCGGCTTGACTATGACAGGATAACCGACTTCCGACGCAAATTTCAGCCCGTTTTCCAGCGTGTCCACCAGATGGTACCGCGCGGTCGGGATACCGGCTTCCTTATAGTAAGCTTTCATCGCCGATTTGTGCTTGATCTTGTCCATATCCCAGCTCTTCTGACCGGTCGTGATATTAAAGTCAGTCCGCAGCGCCGCGTCCTGCTCCAGCCAGTATTCATTGTTGGACTCCAGCCAGTCGATCTTTCCGTATTTGAAGGTGAAAAACGCGACCGCACGCAGCATCTCATCGTAATTTTCCATGCTGGATACCCGGTAATACTCGGTCAGCGCCTCTTTCAATTCGTCGCTCAGTTCCTCATACGGCGCGTCGCCAATCCCCAGGACGTTCGCTCCGTTCTTTGCCAGCTCCTGGCAGAATCGATAATAATTGGTTGGAAAATGCGGGGAAATATAAATGACATTCATCCCATCAGATCCTTTCATCATCGCCTTTTTAACTATTTACAGCATCATCAGGCAAAGTATATTGTTTACATAATATCACAAATTTCCGTTTTTTGCAATCATTAAATCGTTATTGCAGGATTTATTACAAATTCCTGCAATTCTTGTCATTTGCCGGTCAGACTGATTTCTATTTCGCAGACGATTAGGATTGAATTTCTCCCGTTATTATGCTAACAAAAAATCATTCCAGCCAAAGCAATAATTCTGTGCAGATAGACAAAAGTGCGTCTGTCGGTATTTTTTTGAATGAAGCGGTATTGACATCCTGCATTTTCATTGCTATAATCTGACCATCGAAGCAAGAAAACAGAATATCCGATAAACAAAGGCGTTTGCATCCGTTGGGACTGGTTCCCGGTGCAGACGCCTTTTTTCTGTTATTCATGCTCCGAATATTGGAGAAGGGTTTGATGAAAATGAGAAAATTCAAGAATCTGTTTGTAATGGCTTGCCTGGCTGCTCTGACCGCTGGTCTTGCGTCCTGTTCCGGCTCGGCTGCCGGAAATTCTTCCGCTTCTTCAGCCGATGCGGCTTCCACTGCCGACGGTGTGACGGTCAAACATATCGGCACCGGTTCTTCCGTTCCGCCTTTCTGCTATCTGGATGAAAACGGCGAACTGAAGGGCTATGATATCGCTGTACTTGAAGAGCTGGATGCAAGGCTGGAAGAATACGAATTTGATATCCAGTATATGGATTTCTCGGCATTGGTCGTTTCGCTGGATGCCGGTCAGCTGGATATGGTATCCCATCAGCTGGTCAAGAGCGACGCAAGAAAAGAAAAATACCTCTTCCCGGAACAGTATTACTGCCTCTCGCCGATGAGCCTGGCAGTCCGCTCCGACAGCGATATTGCTTCTTTGGAAGATATGGCTGGCAAAAAGATCAACCAGAACCCGTCCGCTTATGAATATCAGATGTGTGTCGCCTGGAATGACGCGCATCCCGGGCAGGAGATGGAAATCATCGCAGTAACCGACCTCTCCACCGCCGACGGTTACAAACAGGTCGCAAACGGTCAGGTTGACGCGGCGCTCACCTACCAGTCCACCTTTGATACCGTCAACGCGGAACTCGGTCTTGACCTGAAACTGACCGACGTTGTCATGGTCGAGGATACCTACCAGATGTTCGCTTCCGATGAACAGGAATTCTGTGAGGCGGCAAGCGAAGCACTCAAAGCCATGATGGACGACGGTACGCTGGGCAAACTGGCAAACGAGTATTTCGGCGAGGATATCTTCTCGCTCTATGCAGATAAAATTACCATCGTACCGGAATCTTAAATCCTGACACCGACTGCGCAGACCAACTCAGTCTCCGCAGATTTTAAAGAAAGGAGCGAATTTCGGATGAATACCTTTCAACCGATTGAGATTCTGCGTGCGGTTCCGAAAATCTTTCAGGCTTTTCCGACAACCATGCTGATCCTGCTGGCTTCGCTGGCGTTTTCAATGCTGATCGGTGCTGTTTTTGCCATGATGTCGCTCTCCCGCAATAAGGTTTTGAACGCTGTTTCAAAAGGATATGTTTCCTTTATGCGCGGTATCCCGACACTGATCCTGATCTTCCTGATCTACCTGGGAATGCCGCAGCTGCTCAAACAGGTCGGTATCGATATGACCGGTATCTCACTGACTGCTTACATCATCGCCTGCCTTTCGCTGTCGGCTTCCGCAAATATGTCGGAAATGATGCGCAGTGCTTACCTCGCTGTCGATAAGGGTCAGCGGGAAGCCGCTCTGTCGGTCGGTATGAGCCCTGCTGCCGCTTTCGCAAGAATTATCCTGCCGCAGGCTGTCGGCGTCGCAATCCCGGCGCTGGGGAACAATATGATTATGCTGTTTAAAGAAACTTCCCTCGCCTTTACCATCGGCGTTTTGGATATGCTGGGCAAGGCAAGAGCTGTATCCGCTGCCAACTACGGCGCTACCAAATTGGAAATCTATATCGCTGCCGGTATCATCTTCTGGGCACTTTGCTTTTTAATGGAAAAAGGTACCAAACTCGCGGAAAAAGCCTATACCAAAGGACGAAAAATCTAAGGAGGGATTGAGATGAATTTTGATTTTATCCGTGAGGCCCTCCCGCAGGTCCTTGCCGCTGTACCGGTCACGCTGGAAATGGCGGTGCTGGCGACAATCGCCGGCTGGATTCTCGGTATCCTGATGGCGGTCGCCAGACGCAATAAAATTCCCGTCCTTTCCCAGCTGTGCGCCGCTTTTGTCTCCTTTATCCGCGGCGTCCCGATGGTCATATTACTGTATGTCTCCTACTACGCACTGCCGATGATCATCTACAGTGCCACCGGCATCGATGCGACTTCCGTTCCGGCTATCTGGTACGCAATCGCCGCACTGACGCTCGATCAGGCTGCCTACTCTTCCGAGGTCTTCCGTGCAGCGCTCAATTCGGTCAACCGCGGTCAGCTGGAAGCGGCATGGTCGGTCGGCATGACGACTTGGCAGGCTATGCGCAGAATCGTTTTCCCGCAGGCGCTGGCTGTCGCTCTGCCTAACCTGTCCGGATTGTTTGTCGGGATTATCAAGGGTACTTCCCTTGCGTACTACGTCGGTGTCTATGAGATTACCGCTACCGCTAACCTGCTGGCAACACCCGGCCTCAACTTTATCGAAGCGTATGTCATCACGACGCTGATCTATGAGCTGATCAGCTTTATCTGCAACAGGCTCTTCCGTTCGGCAGAAATCAGGCTGGGTCGTTTCAGACCTAAAACCGCTGCCTGACAGTGAGCGCTCTGCATCTACTGGAGGTATTATTATGATGGTATCCCTGAAAAATATCCGAAAATCCTTTGGAAGCCAACAGGTCCTTAACGGCGTTGACCTTGAGATCGATGTCGGTGAAGTCGTTGTCATCCTCGGTCCGTCCGGGTCCGGCAAAACCACCCTTTTGCGCACCATTAACTTCCTCGACCCGGGTGATGAAGGCAGTGTTACCGTCGGGAACCATACCGTTAACTGCAAAAAACACTCCCGCCCTGATGTCTTGCAGCTGCGCCGCAGAACTGCTATGGTCTTTCAAAACTACAACCTGTTCGCAAACAAAACCATCCTCGAAAACGTCATGGAAGGGCTGGTCACCGTCAAGCGCCGTCCAAAACCCGTTGCCGAGGAAATCAGCCGCAAAATGCTGACCCGTGTCGGGCTCTCCGAACGGTTTGACTACTATCCCAGCGCACTTTCCGGCGGTCAGCAGCAGCGCGCCGGAATCGCCAGAGCACTCGTCCTGGAACCGGATGTCATCCTGTTTGACGAACCGACTTCCGCTCTCGACCCGGAACTGGTCGGTGAGGTCCTGCAGACCATCAAGGGCATCGCTGAAACCGGGATCACCATGATCGTTGTGACCCACGAAATCGCATTTGCAAAAGAAGTCGCTTCCCGGGTGATCTATATGCAGGATGGCGTGATCGTTGAACAGGGTTCGCCGTCTGAAATCCTCGTCCATCCCAAAGACCCGCGCACCCAGCGGTTCCTCCGCAGAATCACCGACCCCAGTCAGGACCCGAAACATATCGATATGCGGGAAGATTCGCCGGCAAATGAGAAATCGGTCCCGACCAGCGCGTAACTGTCAGATAAAAGAGGTGCTTATTCCAATGAGTAAACAAAATGTCGTTATCTTTCAGGGCGGTCCGGATGTTCCGGAACCCTCTTTTACAGAACTTTCCGCCCGGTGGGATGCCGGGCTTGAAAAACTGCCGGAAGTTGCAGGCTGGAGGATTATCCGCGCAAAACGGTTGACCCCTGAAAAAATCTGGGAGGAAATCGGCGACTGTGACGCTGCCCTCGGCGCATGGATCACCCCTCAGCTGATGACTGAACAGCAGATCCAGGCACACCCGAAACTTAAATATCTTTCCTCGCTCGCCCATGGATTCGGCGAATTTGACGCCGCTATGACCAGACGATACGGTTTGACTATTACCAATACCGTCTACGGCGGTCAGACCATTGCGGAACACGCTATTGCTTTATTGTTCCAGATCTGCCGCAACGTCGCCGCTCATGCGGAATATACCCAGTATGGGTACTGGGAAGACAGAAAATCTGATCCGGCTGCTCCCTATCAGAAACTGCTCTCCCGTCAGATCGAACTGTACGGCAAAACTTTCGGTGTCATCGGGCTGGGGCATATCGGGCTGAGTGCCGCAAGAATGGCGGCAGGACTTGGGATGAGGGTGATCGCTTACAATCGGAGCAGAAAAACCGGTCCGGAATATGCGGGTATTGAACAGGTCAGCCTGGATGAGCTGTATGCACGGTCGGATGTCATTTCGCTGCACTGTCCTTATTCCTCTGAAAACGATAAAATGATCAACCGTGATTCCATTGCCAAAATGAAGGACGGTGTTATTCTGATCAATACCGCCCGCGGTGGGCTGATCGATGAAGACGACCTTTACAGAGCGCTGATGCAGCGTAAAATCTATATGGCTGGTCTGGACGTTCTGCGCAAGGAACCGCCAGAAGTGAAAATCCCGCTGATGGGCTGCCCGTACGCGGTCATTACCTCCCATATCGCGTGGCTGCCCAAAGAATCGAGACTTCGTTCGGTCGACCTCGCGATTGAAAACTACGCCGCATGGCTGCATGGTCACCCACAGAGCGTGATCAACTGATTTGCCTGTCGTCTCTTACCTTATAAACAGAACTTTTGAAAGGAAGTATGCATGATGGATATGACCAAAATTATCTCCCGCGCGATTCAGAACAAACCCGCTTCCCGTCGCCCCAGCCAGGCAGCCGGGTTCGACCCTTCCCGTCTGGTTCGGATGGGATTTAATGAAAACCCTTATGGCATGTCCCCAAAAGTACTTGAAGTCATCCGTTCTTCTGCCGATGGTGCAAATAACTACCCCGATTTCGGCGCCGGTGCGCTGAAAAAAGCAATCGCTGACTTTTACCAGCTGACACCGGATTGTGTCCTGACCGGGTCAGGTTCCAGCGCAATGATCGATATGCTGGGAATGACCTTTCTGAATGAAGGAGATGAAGTGCTGCTGTGTATGCCGACCTTCGCCGCATTTATCGATATGGCGTATGTCAACGGTGCGGTTCCGGTCATCGTCCCGGTGACAGAAGACCAAAGATATGACCTCGATGGACTGCGTAAGGCTGTGACCGATAAAACAAAGCTGGTTATCATCTGCAATCCCAACAACCCGACCGGAACCTACCGCTCAAGTGAGGAAATCTTTGATTTTATCGAAAGCCTCCCGGAAACGGTCGTCACGGCTGTGGATGAAGCCTATATCGAATTTGCTGAGGCGGATGACTGCAAAACGATGGTTCCCTATTTACAGCGCTTTTCCCGTCCGGTCGTCATCCTGAAAACCTTCTCAAAATACTACGCAATGGCTGGCGTCCGCGTCGGCTATGCACTCTCAACTCCGGAAATCATCGCTGAGATGAACAAGTGTCCGGCTGCATGGAACCTCAGCCTGATGGGTCAGGCTGCCGCGGTCGCCGCACTGGATGACCAGCAATTCTTCTCTGAATGCAAAGAGAAAATTGTCCACAGCCGTCACAGGCTGACAGAGGAAATGCAAAATCTGGGATGTACTGTCTATCCCTCGCAAACAAATTTTGTCTACTTCTCTTCCCCTGTTGAGCCTACCCTCCTCAAACAGAAAATGCAGGATGAATTCGGGATTATGATCGGTGCTTATGAGATGAGCCGTGTATCCATCGGGCTGCCGGCATGGAACCATGCTTTTCTTGATGCGTTGGCGGCAATTATTGATAACTGTACAAAATGAATGCACTGTGGTATACTGATGAAAAATACCCGTTTTCGGCTCAGGAGGTTTTTGCTTTGAAACTCGTCCCCGGTACTAAAATTGACAACATCGTCTATAATACCCCTTTCCGCTCTGGTCAGAGCCTCGCGGATAAGGTAGCTGGCCACAAAACGCTGCTCCTTTTCCTGCGGTATTATGGATGCACCCTCTGCCAGTATGATATGCTGCTGCTCAAGGAACAGTATGCGAAAATTCACGCTGTCAACGGTCAGGTAAAGGTCGTACTCCAGTCTGACCCGAAACTGCTGGCGGAAGAACTGGGAACTCCGGATGTCTACCCGTTTGAGATCATCTGTGACCCTGACGGCGCTCTCTACCGCCTTTTTGAGGTCGAGCCGGCTGCTTCGATGCAGCAGCTGGGCAGTGAGCGCGTAATGGAAAAAATTGCTGCCGCAAAAGAACGCGGTCTGAAGCATGGACGGTATGAAGGCGTGGAAGAACAGCTCCCTGCCGCTTTTGTCATCGACGAAAATCTGTCTGTCACCTACGCACATTATGGCACCAACGGCGCTGATATTCCCGACGTGGACGAGATGGCAGAGCTGCTTAAATAATACCGAGTATACAAAAATCCGGGACAGATACCCTGTCCCGGATTTTATTGTATATTCAATCATCGCTGCCCAGCAGCTGCCGGCGATAGTCACTTGGGCTGATACCGGTCGCCTTCTTGAAAATCGTAGAAAAATAGGAATAATAGTCAAATCCCGTCCGCAATGCCACATCTGTCAGCGGTACCGACCCGTCTGCCAGCAGTATCTTCGCCTTTTCGATCCGGACTTGGGAAATATAATCACTGAGCGCCGTGCCTGTCTCTTTCTTGAACAGCTTGGCAAGATAATCCGGGTTCAAAAAAACCAGCGCTCCCAGATCCGCTTTGGATATATGGCTGCCGTAATTTTCGTCGATGTATTTTTTCACCGTTCCGATAATGGTGTTGCTGCGGCTGGACTCCGAAAGCGCCGCAACCACCGCGTTGGTGGAATGGCTCACCCATTTGAGCATGTCGATCAGGGAACCGGTCGCGTGCCGGGATAGGTTTTTCGCCGCCGGCTGCGCAAACAACAGGTGCGCTTCAATATGCCGCTCGGTCAGCACCGAATAAAGCACCTGGGTGTAATCGTACTGGAACTCCTGAAGTAAATCCAGCGTGATCTGGGAACGCGGCAGAGAAGAAAAGTATTCCTTCACCGCGCTGACCGCCTGAAACGACTGCCCGGCTGCCAAAAACCCCGATATCCGGTCAAAATCCATCCGCTGCGGTTTCTGCGGGATCTGGGGTGCCGCGGTCGAGGGCAGGATGTGGACGCCTGAAAGCTCGGTCACGTTGCTGCGGTCGGCTTGCTGCAGCTGCCGGACGGATTTGGATACCTCTTCCAGATAAACCGTGCCGCTGTAGTAGATATTGATCCTGAAAAGCAGCACCTGCCTGAACAGGTCGACCAGTTCACGCGCTTTCTTTTCAAATCCCGGCGCGTCCTTCTCGTCCAGCATCACCGCATAAACTGCACGTCCGCTCTGGGATTCGAGTGCGATAATGTGGTCGGAGTTGGTCGTCCCGTACAGTATCTCGGACACAACATTATATACACAATAGTCAAGCTCCTGCGCCGGCCATCCGGTGATCGTCTCCTGCCCCAGCTGCACCGTGCAGAGCACCGGCATCGTCCGCAGTGACCCGCCCGGCAGCTGCGCTCCGTACCATTTCAGCAGCCGCTCGCTTGCGGCACGGCAGATGGTCTCCCGCTCAGGCGGTATCACCTCATGGATCAGGTCCAGCCAGAACTGCCGCCAGAGCAGCCCGCTGTTTTCCTCCCAGTAGCGCCCATAATCGACATACCGTTTTTGTATCCGCTGGGTCTTGACAATGTTCACACCGCGCCGCAATGCGTCTTCCAGTTCCGCAGGCGGCGACATTTTGGATACAAAATCCGCCGCGCCCAGCTTGATCGCTGTCTGTGCATAGTCAAACCGGGTATGGTTGGTCAGAAAAATGCTCGGTGTCTCAAGCCCCTTTTCCCGCATCCAGCCAAGCAGCTCCATCCCGCTTCCGCCTGGCATCTCGATGTCACATAACATCAGATCAACTGGTCTGGACTGGATGATCTGCCGTGCGGCAGCGGCACTCGACGCGGTCAGACGGGTGTCAATTTCCAGTTTATCCCAGTTTATCGTTTTCAGCAGCATCTCGATCATGCTGCTGTCGTCATCTATGATCAGTATGGTCAATGGTCGTCCCTCCATCTTCTCCTGCCGGTTTTTGCCGAAACGGGATCAGCAGCTCCACCCGTGCGCCCGACGCAACCGCGTTGGACAGCCGCAGGGTCGCTTTGTCCCCATATAAAAGGCGCAGTGTCTTTTTGACATTCCGGATGCCGATATGCTTCTCTCCCGGGTCTTCCAGCCAGGACGGGTCTTCAAACTTTTGCAGAAATTCCTCCGGGAATCCGGTGCTGTCATCCTCGATCGCCAGATACAGGCTTTCGCCGGTCACCTGCGCGCTGATAAATACCGACAGCATCGTCCCCATCGAAAGCGCGTGCTTGATGCAGTTTTCCACAAAGGTGTAAACAATAAACGCCGGCATCGCGCAGCTCCCGGCATATTCCGACACGTCCGCCAGCAGCATGATCGAATCCGGATGCTGCAAGTTCTGCATCCCGACATAATTCTCGATATGCTCCATCTCGTCCGCCAGTGTGACGTCCGATACATGCCGCCGCAGTGAATACCGGATGTACCGCCCCAGATATCCGGTAAAATCATACATGTTTTCATACTGCCCGATCTTGACAAAGTTCTGCACCGTCGTCAGCGCATTGAGGAAAAAGTGCGGCCGCATCTGCATGTACAGAAAGTTCAGCTCCGATTCCTGCCGGTGCAGCTGCTCCTCATAGACGCGTATCTTCAGATCCTTGATCTGCCCTGCCATCCGGTTGAAGATGTCACCGACCTGGCGGTACTCCCATGCCGCTTTTGGCAGATGTATCCGGTAATCAAAATTGCCATCTGCCAGCCGGCTCATGCCCTCGACGATCCCGGTCAGCGGATGCAGCATCCAGCGGTAAATTTGCAGCGATACAAAAAACAGCACACCGATCACAAACAGCGCCAGCAGCACCATGAATACAAAAAAAGTGCTCCTGTTGCTGAGAAAAACCTGTATCGGAAACACCTGCCACAAAATAAATCCCATCTCCGACCGGCATTGCAGTACCGTCTGTCCGCCTGCATAATAGGCTTTGTCCGAAAGGTACAGCACCGGCGGTTCAGCAGACGAACCGTCCGGCAGCGGCTGGCAGTCTTTCCCGGTCAGAAATACTTCCATCGCATCGGTCGTCTTTTCCATCCGGCTTTGCAGCGCTGTTATATCATAAAGCGCTCCGTACAGATAACCGCCGGTGCCGGACTGGTTGATCTGGTAAAGAAACGGCATCTCCGCGATCAGACCGACCGACCAGCGAAAACGGGTCAGGTATTCTTCCGGAGAAGCAGCCAGCTCCTTTCGAAACGCTATAATCTCCTGATAGGTGATATTCGACGAGTAAACAACCACCATCCCGTCATATTCCGGCGCGTAGACAAACAGGCAGTCGGCATCATACATCGTGAAATCCTGCTGTATCTTTTCAAATACCTTGCTCCGGGTGATCATCCGCACATTGTGGTCGCTGCTGTTGATGTCCGAAAGGTCGGTATTGAACAGGCTGAGATTGAGCAGATAGGACTGGACATGGTCCATCGACTGTTCCAGCTCGGCTGTGTAAAAGTTCAGCGCCGATTCGTTGGCAGATATGACCTCTTCACGCATCTGCCTTCCTGAATGCCACAGCGTCAGCAATGTAAACAACAACACCGGCAGCAGTGCCGCAGCCATCAGCACCGGTATCCTCTTGCGCAGACTGTCCATCAGATTACCCTCCTGTCCGAAAACGCACTTTCTGTTCAGTCTGTCGATAAAATCCAACGTGCATATTCTTCATCCGCCATTGCCATGCTTCGCATGGG
>CALWWT010000214.1 GCA_944385325.1 uncultured Clostridia bacterium
ACGGAATGAAAAACAAAATGCAGATGCTGGTCAACATCATTGCCCAGCCCAATATCCTGCTGCTGGATGAGCCGCTGACTTCACTGGACGTTGTGGTCGCTGAGGAAATGAAACAGCTGCTGCGTTCCCTCAAGAGCAGCAGAATTACCATTTTTTCAACCCATATCATGGATCTGGCGCTGGATTTGTGCGATGAAATTATACTGCTCAGCCACGGAGAATTGGAGGTAGTGGAAAAATCCAATCTTGACAGTCAGGAGTTTAAGGAAAAGATTATTGCTGCCCTGCGGGAGGAATCATATGCGTAAGACACTTGCCATCTCCTTTGCTCTCAAAAACACCTACCGGGTCAACAGTATCCTCTATTCCATCAAGCAGATTCCGCTGATTAAAAAACTGCTGCCAGATACGCTGTATAAGGTACGCGGACTAAAAATACTGGCAAATATCCTGTCTGTACTTTGGGAAGTGATATCGGTTTTTATCGGGAAGCTGTTGTATTTTATCACGATGATCTGCGGAATCGGACTGCTGTATGAAAAGCTGCCGGCAGAACAGGTATATTTACATATCCTGTTGTTTCTGACAGTGATCGGTGCATATATGAACACCGGTATATTCAATCCCAGCCGGGACAAATATTACGCGATGATTCTGATGCGGATGAATGCGCGGGAATATACGCTGATCAATTACGGGTATGCGATTTTGAAGGTAATCATCGGGTTCCTTCCCTTTTCCATCTGGTTTGGCATGGCTCGGAATGTGCCGATATGGTTTAATCTGCTGCTGCCGTTATCGATAGCCGGGATGAAACTGACCTTTTCGGGCTACTCACTGTGGGATTATGAAAAAAATGGAAAACTCTTCAACGAAAATGGTATTCATAAAAACCTGTGGCTGTTCGCCGGACTTCTTTTGGCAGCTGCCTATGGGCTGCCCGCCATCGGGATTGCACTTCCATCTGCTGTTACCATGACGGTAATGATTGCTTTCATCCCAACCGGTGCTGTTGCAAGCAGAAAAATCATTCAATTCCCTTACTATCGTGAAATCAACCAGCTGCTGCTTGCCCAGATGCTGAGTCAGATGGACGCTGCCAAGCAGGTTGCCAAAACCGCCACTGAGAAAACCATCTCGGCTGACCGCTCGATCACCAGCCGGCGCAAGGGATTTGAGTACCTGAATGAGCTGTTTATCAAACGCCACCAGAAAATTCTCTGGAAGTCCACAAAAAAGATCACCGCCGTCTGCTGTTTCCTCATCTGCGGAATACTGCTCGGTATGTATCTTGAACCGGAACTGAAAGAATCGGCAAATGAACTGATTCTCAACTGGCTGCCCTATTTTGTGTTTATTATGTACATGATCAACCGCGGAACCGGCTTTACCAGGGCGTTGTTTATGAACTGCGACCACAGCCTGCTGACCTACTCGTTTTATAAAAAGCCGGGATTTGTGCTCAAACTGTTCCAGATTCGGCTGCGGGAAATCATGAAGATCAACGCAGTTCCAGCCATTGTCATTGGTGCAGGCTTGGCACTGATTCTATTTGTTTCGGGCGGAACGGATAATCCGCTCAATTATGCAGTGCTGTTTGTATCAATATTGTGCATGAGCCTGTTTTTCTCGATTCATTACCTGACTGTCTATTACCTGTTGCAGCCATACAACGCCGCAACTGAAATGAAAAGCGGCAGCTATCAGCTGGTGTTATCCGGTACTTATTTTGTCTGCTTTATGATGATGCGGGTAAAAATGCCGCTGTTGGTATTTGGACTTGTCTGCATCGGATTTTGCGTATTGTATTCGATTGTCGCCAGTATTCTGGTATACCGGTTCGCGCCCAAGACATTCAAGCTTCGTTCATAACCAAAATTCCCGCAACCAATTGGAGGAAACCTATGGATTGGCTGGAAGAGGTTCAGCAAAAAATAAAACGCAAAAACCAGATTCTCTTTTCCAAAGACTGCCCGCTTTTTGAACAGCTGAATCTGCTGCTTGCGCAGCAGAACCACCGCGCTGTCGTACTCTGGGCATTGGAACTGGCAGAAGAAGCAGTTGGATATCTGAAAGAAAAGTATCCTTTAGATTCCCGTCCGGCAGACGCGCTCGTTGTCACCCGGTTGTGGGCTGCCGGAAAAGTGAAAATGCCCGTTGCCAAAAAAGAAATACTCCGGTGTCATGGAATGGCAAAAGAATTGTCTTCAGCAGATGATATCGCCCTCTGTCATGCAATCGGTCAGGCTTGCGGAACCGTTCACGCAGTTGGTCATGCGCTGGGCTTCCCGATTTATGAGCTGACGGCAATTGTGCGGCGGATGGGCACAGAAAACTGCCGGACTGCTGTCGAAGGTCGTGTCCGGCAGTATATTGAGCAGCTGGTTTACTGGCAGGAATATGAACCCGGCTTTAAAGGCGAATGGGCAGACTTTATGGTGAAATAATATTTTGCAAAAGTTGAAAAAACGTCGTATTGACAATACACAAAAAGCGGTGTATGATGAACTAAAAAGTATTTATTTTCCATAGTCGACAGCAACAGGAGGTTCATATGCAAATTTATGTTGACGTAAAAGCCGAACGCAACGGCAACGGCTCAAAAGATATGCCGTTTTGCCATATTAACGATGCCGCACAGATTGCCCGACCGGGCGATGAGGTGCTGGTCGCACCGGGTGTCTATCGTGAATATGTAAATCCCAGATATGCCGGTACCGAAGACGCAAGAATCACCTACCGCAGTACCGAACCGCTGGGCGCAGTCATCACCGGCGCTGAACAGGTCAAAAACTGGATGCCCTTCCAGGGAAATGTATGGGTATGCCGTATCCCCAATTCGGTTTTCGGTGATTATAATCCTTATACTACCTATGTTTATGGTGACTGGTATTTTGCCGGACGCAGCAAGCACACCGGTACAGTCTATCTGAATGATAAAGCATTATATGAAGCAGAGAGCCTGGATGCCTGCATCAAAGGCGAGGTCTATCCCTGTTCCTGGGAACCGGAAGCTTCGGTCTTTAAATGGTACGCCGAACAGGACGGTGACGAGACGGTAATTTACGCAAACTTCCAGGGCAAAAACCCGAACGAAGAAAACGTCGAAATCAATGTCCGCCGGGAATGCTTTATGCCTTCTGAAACTGGCATCGGCTATATCACGGTAACCGGCTTCAATATTAACAAAGCCGCTACCACATGGGCTCCTCCGGCTGCTTACCAGGACGGCATGATCGGTCCGCACTGGTCCAAGGGATGGATCATTGAAGACTGCGAAATCAGCAACAGCAAATGTGCCGGTATCTCGCTGGGCAAATATCTCGACCCGGATAATAACCACTATTTTACCTATAAACATGTCAAGAGCCCTACTCAGATGGAACGTGACGCCGTCTGCCGCGGACAGTACCACGGCTGGCTCAAAGAAAAGGTCGGCAGCCACATCGTCCGCCGCTGCAATATCCACCATTGTGAACAGGGCGGTATTATCGGACGTATGGGCGGCGTATTCTCCATCATCGAAGACAACCATATCCATCATATCAACAACATGATGGAGCTGGGCGGCGCTGAGATTGCCGGCATCAAAATGCACGCAGCCATCGACGTCATTTTCCGCCGCAACTATATTCATCACTGCACGATGGGTATCTGGTGCGACTGGGAGGCACAGGGCACCCGCATTACCCAGAACCTGATGCACGATAACCAGATGCCTTCTTTTGCCAAACAGCTCAAGGGCGGCATGATGAGTCAGGATATTTTCGTCGAGGTCGGACACGGTCCGACCCTGATCGACAATAACATCCTGCTTTCGGAAGCAACGCTCCGGATGGCAACGCAGGGTGTCGCCATGGTACATAACCTGATCTGCGGTGCGCTGACCTGTGTGGGCGGCGGAACCGGTCCCCGCTATACACCCTACCATATGCCGCACCGCACCGAAGTGATGGGCTTTATGACGATTCTGCATGGCGATGACCGCTTCTATAACAATATCTTTGTCCAGAAATGGCCGTCCGCTCCCTTTACCACTCTCCGGGACAGCTCGGAAGGCACCGACAAAGAAAACCGTGAAGCCGGCACCCATGTAATGGATGATTATATCACCTATGACGAATGGATCAAGATGTTCGATATGGACACCGAAACACCTGATATGATGAAACTGGCACCTGCACATGAGCATTCACTTCCCGTCTGGGTAAAAGGCAACGTCTATTTTAACGGTGCAAAAGCCTATAAGAACGAAACTGATCATCTGGTGGATACCGAACACGAAGTCTATGTAAATATTGAATGCAAAGACGGGAAACCGGTACTGTCCACCAACCTGTATGATTTCCTCGGAGACTTCCGGGTCGGCATGGTCAACAGCGATATCCTCGGCTGTGCGTTTGAACCGGAAGAACGGTTTGAAAATCCTGACGGTACCGCGATCACCTTCAACGAGGACTACTTTGGCGGACACCGCGGCATCGATATCCTGCCCGGTCCGTTTGCCGCTGCAAAAGATGCTGCAAACAAGCTTTGGTAATCAATCTTTTCTCCTGTAAAGTGTAATACCCGGGCGCTGTGGAAGTTATCCACGGCGCCCGGGTATTGTTATGATTTAAAATCACTTGCTAAAAAGCCTGTCTCCGTCAAATAGCGGCGACAGGCTTTTACAGTTAAGTCTTTCAGCAGACGCACCGCGGCAGATTATCTTGCCTGGTAACGATCGTACGCAGCCTGAGTAATCTCAATAGCACGGTCGATGTTCATAGCCTTCAGGTCAGCCATGTACTGATCCCAGTTGGATTCGATATCCAGAGCACCGGAGATGAACTGAGCGGTCTTTTCTTTGACATAGGTGGAGACGTCAGCGTAGATAGCAGCACGTTCAACGCTCTCTTCCTGGGTCAGAGAGATGGTAGGCAGGGTGTAGGACATATCAGCCTGACCCCAGACGTCGTAAGCGTCGATGCACTTCTGAGGAACAGCCTGCAGCTCACGGGTCCAGTCAGACCAGTTCGCAATACCAGCAGACGGGCAGAGGTAGAGGTCCATTGCCTGTGCCATGGTGATGCCGTCAGGAGAATTCAGGATCTTGTCGGTGTAGACCGGTTTGTCGTCGACCATGGTATAGGTATCACCCTCAATACCGTAGTTAGCCAGTCTTGCGCCCTCTTCGGTGTAAAGGTAATCCAGCCACTTCAGAGCGATTTCCCAGTTCTCGCACTCTGCATTGATTGCAGTGTTGCCAGAGGTGTAGGAATCGCGCAGACGGATATGAAGGGTGTCACCCTCGTTGACGACAGGAGGATTGACAGCTGTCAGATTCATGTTGGGATCTTCAGAGGAAGATTCGTACATGGGAGGATAGGTGTACAGCGAGGTGAAAGCACCGGTAGCGCCGGTAACAACAGCGGTCATATCGGGCATTCTCTGGTCGGTAGCCATGAAGTCAGGGTCGATCAGACCTTCGGTGTACCACTGATGCATGGTGGTGACATAGTCTTTCCAGCCATCCATATACGGACCAAAGTTAACTTTGCCGGTTTCATCCAGCTGCCACTTATTGTAAACGCCGTAGCCGGCAGACATCATACCGATCTCGCCGTCAGAACCGGACCAGTTCAGAATCAGAGGAGCAGTAGCACCGCACTGATCTTTGAATGCGGTCAGGACATCATGCCACTGGTCATAGGTTTCGGGGATTTCCATGCCGACCTGATCCAGCCAGTCCTGGCGCATCCACAGACCCAGCCAGGGACCCTGTTTGGACTGTCTGAACTCATAGACAGCACCCATTCTGCCGGAGTCGGTGGTGGACAGTTTGTAATATTCCTCATCAGACATGCGGATCGCCTGGTAATGAGGCATATATTCGGGGATCTTGTCGGTCAGATCCATAAAGTAGCCGTCATCGATAGCCGCGTCAACGCCCTCTGCATACAGAGAAGCACCGGTGTAAATCAGGTCGGTCAGCGAGTTGGAAGCGATCAGCAGGTTGAAGTTTGTGGTTCTCTCAGTGGAAGAAATCATCTGGAAATCGATATGTACGCCAGTGCGTTTTTCCATTTCCTGATAGAAAGCATTCTCATTAAGGTCGTTCATCGAAACGCCGCTGGAAGGGAAGGTAACCCAATAGGTCAGGGTGACAGGTTCGGTAGTCAGAGGCAGCTCGACATCAGGAACCTCGTTGGGGTCGGTTACGACTTCTTCAGAAGAAGCGGAATCGGAAGCAGAGGTGCTTTCGGTTTCGGTGGAAGAGTCAGTGGAAGTGCTGGTGGTATCATTGTTGCCGCCGCAGCTTACCATGGAAGCAGTCATCATCGCGGTTAAAAGAAACGCGAGCACTTTTTTGCTATTTCTCATTTTGATTTTCCTCCTAAACATTTATATCAAAGCAGGAAGCGGCATCCCACCTCCTGTTTTAGAGGAAAGGCATCCCATTTGATGCCCAGCCTTTCCTGCTTTGTAAGCTTGAAATATAAATTAACCTTTGATAGCGCCGATCATAACGCCGGATTCAAAATACTTCTGAATGAAAGGATAGAAGATAAACATCGGAACGGTAGAGACCATGATGGTGCAGTACTTAATCAGCTGTTTATACAGTGCCGCGTCCGCTGAGTTGCCGGATTCCTGCAGGATGGTCGTATCGGTCGAGGCTGTTTCAGAAACGGTGACCAGAATTTCCTTCAGAATCAGCTGCAACGGATATTTATCACGGGTACGCAGGTAAATCATTGCATTGAACCATGCGTTCCAGTTACCGATTACATAGTAAAGGATAATCGTTGCCAGAGTCGCCTTAATCAGCGGCAGCATGATCTGGAACAGGATGGTAAATCTTCCTGCACCATCCAGCATTGCGGATTCTTCCAAACTGTCCGGGACGTTTGCAAGAGCGGTACGAACCAGAATCAGGTAAAAAGCGCTCATGCAGTTGGGAAGAATCAGTGCCCAGCGGTTATCGAACAAATTAAGGGTCTGGGTAACGAGGATGTAAAGCGGGACAATACCGCCGGAAAAGAGCATCGTAAAAGAAATAAGGAACATCAGAGGATTGGCCCAGAGGAAGCCCTTTCTGGAAAGCGCGTACGCCGCCATGACCGTAAGGAACATACCAATAATGGTTGTGCCGAAAACGTAAATCAGGGTATTGACATAACCGGTCCAGATAGACGAATTGTTGAATACCAGTTTGTAACCATTGAGATTAAAGTCGGAGATATGCCAGATAATACCGTTCTGATTGAGAACCCAGCTGGCATCGGAGAAGGACGCGCAGAAGACGTGCCAAACCGGCAGCAGGCAGACAACCATGATAATTGCGAAAAAGGTGATGTTGGCTATATCAACCAGCCTGCTTCCGAAAGATCGATTCTTTACCATTTGTACATCTCTCCTTTCATCAGAACAAGCCGGACTCGGTATACTTA
>CALWWT010000215.1 GCA_944385325.1 uncultured Clostridia bacterium
AGAATGTCTTCCAGAGAAACTACGCCAAGTGTGCCGCCGTACTGGTCAACAACCACTGCAATCTGCGCTTTTTGCTTTTGCAGTTCTTTGAGCAGTCCGTAAACCGGTTTTCCGGGCGGAACAAACATAACTTCCTGCATAATCGTACGCAGGTCAAAGTTCGGGTCTTGCAGATAAGCAGAGAAAAAGTCTTTCAGTGTAATGATACCAATAATAGAATCGATCGATTTCTCGTATACGACCAGCCGGGAATAACGTTCCGACAGAAAAACGCCGGCAACTTCCTGCGGGGTCGACTCCACATCAATGCCTACGACATCGACACGGGGCGTCAAAATTTCGCTCGCCGTAGTATCATTGAACTCCAGCGCCGACTGGATCAGTTCACTTTCATGTTCTTCCAGGACGCCTTCGTCAACTGTCTCTTCGATAATGTACCGCAGTTCCTCTTCGGTGACGGTCGGAGTATCCTGCTTGTGGAAACGCCCAATGACCAGTTTCTTCACCTGGACAAACAGCCAGATCAGCGGCTTCAGTACTTTCATCAGTACCGACAGCGGACCACATGCCAGCAGGGCGATCGTTTCAGAATTTTCCTTTGCCATTGATTTCGGCAGAATCTCACCAAAGGTCAGAACCAACAGGGTCATGATAATCGTCGAGGCAAGTGCGCCCAGGCTCTCACCAAAGATATCGATACATACAATGGTACCAATTGACGACGCAGCAATGTTTACGATGTTGTTTCCGATCAGAATCGCGGACAACGCGTCATCATACCGCTCGGTTACCCTGAGCGCTGTTTTGGCGCGGGCATCTCCCGATTCTTCAATTGCTTTCAGCCGCGGACGGCTTACGCTGGAAATTGCGGTTTCTGTCGCTGAAAAATAAGCGGACAAAGCCAGACAGATGATAATACTTATCGGCAAAAGCGGGTTATCCAAGTAATTTTCTCTCCTTTACATGGAAGGCGCAGCCGGATTGGACATTCAATTGTCCGAAAACTGCGCGTGTATGGTTGTCGCTAAAAAAGGGTGAGTCAGGCATCCGGCACCCGTTTTCCCTCTTCCAGCATGCTCCGGGCAGTCTGGAGCATCAGTTCGGTGACGCGATCGGTCGAAAAGATCCTTGCGACCTCCGCTACCCTCGCTTCACCTTCGAGCGGCAGCACCTCAGTATAGGTACGTCCCTCGGCAGTTGACTTACGGATCAGCATCTGCTGATCTGCCAGCGCCGCGATCTGTGCGGAATGGGTAACACAAATCACCTGCCGGTGGGAAGCAATCATTTGGAGTTTCCTGCCGATTTTCTGCGCAGCCTTTCCACTGACACCGGTATCGATCTCGTCAAAAATCAGCGTGTCAATATTATCCTTATCTGCCAGCGCACTTTTGATCGCCAGCATGATTCGGGAAAGCTCACCACCCGACGCAATCTTAGCAATCGGTCGCGGCGGTTCGCCCAGGTTTGCAGAAAGCAGCAATTCCGCAGAATGATTGCCGATGCTGCACAGTTTACAAGGTGCAAACGAAGTCTCCACCCGCAGGTTGGGCATTTCCAGCGAACGAGCTTCTTCTTCTATTGTCCCTGCAAAGCGGACTGCTGCGTCAATCCGCGCTTCCGTCAGACTGTTGGCAAGCGCAACAGTCTTTTCCTTCTGGGTACGCGCTGCCCGTGTGACCTTCAGAAGGTTTTCTTTTTGAGAGGACATGCCTTCCAGTTCTTCCCGTGCCTTTTTACAGTGCGCAAGGATCTCCTCCACACTGCCTCCGTAACGGGATTTGAGCCTGGATATCTGCCGCAGGCGGCGTTCAATTGCTTCCGTTTCCGATTGGTCAAACGAAATTGCCTGTAAGCTTTCGCTCAGTTCTGAAGCAATCTCCGCAAGCTCAATCCGCAGATTTTCCAAAGCTTCCGCTCTTCCGGCAAATTCCGGAATCGCCCGCAGACCATCCAGCGCAGCTGCGGCGTCGGTCAGCAAATCACAAGCTCCGGGAATTTCTTCCATTCCCTCCAGCGCCCGGCAGGCTTCGCCCAGCGCACCCGTGATCTTCTCACTTTCCCGCAGCTGCCTTGCCTTTTCGGTCAGCATTTCCTCAAGACGGGGAGACAGCTTGGCTTTTTCGATCTCCTCGATCTCAAGCTTGAGCAGTTCAGTCCGTCTCCTCTTTTCATCCTCCCCGACCGACAAACTCTTCATCTGCCGGAGAAGCTTTCGCAGCTTTTCAAATTCCTCCCGATACTCCTGCGCCATCGGTTCCAGTTCACCGAACGCGTCGATGATGGAAAGATGCCGCTCGGCAGAAAGCAGGATCTGGTTATCGTGCTGTCCGTGAATATTGATCAAATACTGACCAATGTCACGCAGCAGCGCAACCGTCGCCGGCCGTCCGCCGATCCGGGCGGTCGATCCGCCTTCCGCTGAGATTTCCCTCTGGACAATCAGACTTTCGTCCTCGTCCGGATATCCGTTTTTCTCCAGAAGAGTACGGACAACCTGGGGTATCCCGCTAAAGGAGGCTATTACCAACGCTTTTTTGGCACCAGTCCGGACGATTTCCCGTCCGACACGCTGCCCCAAACAGGCATTGATCGCATCAATTACAATCGATTTCCCTGCGCCGGTTTCACCGGTAAACACCGTCAGACCCGATGAAAAATCAATCGAAGCCTTCTCGATCACCGCAAGGTTCTCGATATACAGCTGGCACAGCATCTGCTGCCCTCCTTAGTGCTTATCCAGAATCGCAGTAATCTGAGCGGCAAGTGCTTCCGCCTGACTTTCATTGCGCATCAGGACAAAAATGGTGTCATCTCCCGCAAGGGTTCCAACCACGCCTTCAAAGCCCATTGTATCCAGCGCTGCACAGGCTGCATTCGCCATTCCGGTATGGCACCGGATACAGGTGATATGCCCTGCATAATCCACGCTGAGCAGCGACTGCATAAATACGGCATGGTATTTCTTCTCAAGGTTGCCGCGGTCCCGACGGCCGTAAGCATAATAATAGTTGCCTTCACCGTCGGAGATCTTGACCAGACCAAGTTCCTTGATATCCCGGGAAATGGTGGCCTGGGTGGTCTGGATATTCTCCTGATCCCGGAGCAGCTGCTGTAACTGTTCCTGGGTATCGATTCGGTTTTTTTCAATCAGCTCCAGAATTTTTTGCAGACGAACGGATTTGAGAGACATAGCTGATGATCCTTTCTCTTTATTTTCTGCTGCGCCAGATCAGCTTTTCATTCAATACATCGTAAAAC
>CALWWT010000216.1 GCA_944385325.1 uncultured Clostridia bacterium
ACCTTCTGATACTCGGTGTTGTTCTCATATCCGCCTACAAAGTCATCTTCGCTCATATTGGCTGCGTAAATAACCGGCTTGTTGGAAAGCAGCGGCGTATCATGCAGCGAGACAAGCTGATCTTCGGTAAACGGGAAAGAACGTGCAGATTTGCCTTCTTCCAGATGGTCGCGCAGCGCTTCCAAAAACTGTACTTCACCCAGCAGCTTTTTATCAGCCCTTGCCGCCTTTTGTGTTTTGGCGATTCTGCGTTCCAGCACTTCAATATCGGCAAGGATCAGCTCCAGATTGATCGTTTCAATATCCCGCAGCGCGTCGATGCTGCCTTCTACATGGATAACATCGGTATCTTCAAAGCAGCGGACAACATGAACAATTGCGTCTACGTCACGGATATTCTGCAAGAACTTGTTGCCTAAACCCTCACCTTTGGAAGCGCCTTTTACCAGACCTGCAATATCGACAAATTCCAACACCGCAGGAGAAAACTTCTTCGGGTTATACATCTCAGCCAGCTTATCCAGCCGTTTATCCGGAACCGAAACGACACCTACGTTCGGCTCAATTGTACAAAAAGGATAGTTTGCGGACTCTGCGCCAGCGTTGGTCAACGCATTGAACAGCGTACTTTTACCAACGTTCGGCAGTCCGACCATGCCTAGTTTCATTCTATATTCTTCCTTTCATGGTTTCCGGTTACATCGAAACGGGAGCGGTAATACCCAGAACAGTCAGCGCATTTTTCAGCGTGGTACGGGTTGCTTCACACAGCGCAATACGAGCCTGCATCAGTGGTTCGTCGTCGCCAATAACCTTGCAGGCATTGTAGAACTTGTGGAACAGGGTTGCAAGGTCGGTAGAATACCGGGTGATCCGTGCAGGGTCATAGTTCTTTGCCGCATCGACGATTTCTTCCGGGAACTGTGCAATCCGTCTGATCAGCTCGGTTTCCTCAGAAGTGGTGAGCCGGTTCAGGTCATCCAGCGTGACTTCTCTGGGCGAAATACCTTCCGATGCAAGTTTTGCCATGATCGAGCAGATTCTTGCATGGGCGTACTGGACGTAGTAAACCGGGTTGGAGCTGGTCTGTTCAACAGCAAGGTCAAGGTCAAAGTCAAACTGAGAGTTTGCTTCTCTGAGGTTGAAGAAGAACCGTGCAGCGTCAATCGGGATATCATCCAGCAGGGTGACCAGCGTGATCGCCTTACCCGAACGCTTGGACAGCTTGACCACCTCGCCGCCGCGAACCAGTCTGACCATCTGCATCAGTACGACATCCAGCCGGTCAGGGTCAACGCCAAGGGCCTGTAAAGCCGCTTTCAGACGCGGAACATAACCATGGTGGTCAGCGCCCAGAACGTCGATAGCCTTGTCATAGCCGCGGGTAACGAGCTTGTTATAGTGATACGCGATATCCGGCACAACATAGGTGAAGAAGCCATTGGAGCGGCGGAGGACAAAGTCCTTATCCGCGCCGAATTCGGTGGCTTTGAACCAGACGGCGCCTTCACTCTCGTAGGTGTAGCCCTTTTCGGTCAGCATATCGACGACCTTTGCCGCCTCTCCGCTCTCATGCAGCGAAGATTCCTTGAACCAGCAGTCGTATTTGATACGGTAACGCAGCAGGTCGCGTTCCAGACCCTGAATATTCAGCGGCAGGGCATATTCGACCAGTGCTTTTCTTCTATCCTCTTCAGAAACGTCCTCATAAACGTCTCCATGCAGGTCATAGAATGCCTGTGCATGGTCGATCATATCCTGTCCATGGTAGCTGTCCTCGGGCATGTAGGTGTCCTCAGGGCTGCCCTTTTGACCTTCGCAGATCTGAAGGTAACGGAGCGACAGCGACAGACCGAATTTATTGATCTGGTTGCCGGCGTCATTGATATAGAACTCGCGGTTGACGGTAAAGCCTGCCCAGTCGAGAACCGAAGCAAGGGTATCACCGATTGCTCCGCCGCGCGCGTTGCCGATATGCATCGGGCCGGTCGGGTTGGCGGATACAAACTCAACCAGGATCTTTTTGCCGCTGCCAAAAGCGGTGCGGCCGTAGCCGTCTTTCTCATTCAGGACATTCAGGACATCCTGCGAGAACCATTTTCTTCCGAGGAAGAAGTTGATAAAGCCGGGACCAGCGACCTCTACCCGGTCAAAGCTGCTGCCGGAGAGGTCCATTGCAGCGGTGATCGCGTCCGCGATCATTTTGGGAGACTTGCGGAAGGCACGGGCGGAAACCATTGCCGCGTTGGTCGAGAAGTCACCGTGAGAGACATCCGAAGGGATTTCGATATTGAACGCAGGCAGCTCAGCTTCCGGGAGCGTACCGGCATTTACAGCGGAAGCAATGGCCTTTTCGACCAGCTCCCGGCACTCCTGTTTTACATCCAGGACGGGATTTACCATGATAAGTTCTCCTTTCCAGTCGGCTGCATCCGCAGCCACTATGGCAATCATGCCAGGCAATCAAGCCGGCGTAACTTCAATCGTCAGTTCATTTTCGCTCAGCAGATTGGTATTCATATCCAGCGTATAATGCAGGTGGAACCTGCCGCCGTTCTCGCCGAACTCATATTCCATATCATCGGTATAGACACCGATTTCCATCGTATTGCCGAATACATTATAGCTTCCCAGCGTGCGGACGCCGCGCTGCATAATCAGATGAGAGGAAGCATCGCCTTTACGGGTAAGTGTCACAACATTACCTGCTTCATCCGAATCATCCACCGCCACTTTCAGCGTCGTGATGCAGCCTTCATATCCGGTCGTTTCGGTCTCGACATAGGTCACATACCAGTGGCTGCCCAGCCGGTACATATATCCGTCGGTAATCAGTTCAGCCTGGGTAGGCTCGTCATCGCCATCGGGATGATAAACGCCTTTGATAGAGATGGATACAGGGTGTTTGCGTTTCGGGTGCTGTTTTTCCATCAGGTCAGTCAATCCTTTCTTTCCGGCGGTTTAGTATTCGACGTCAGATTTTTCAAAAGCCAGCTGGATCACCCGGTCGATCAGTTCCGGCATGGACACACCTGCCGCTTCCCACAGACGCGGGAAAATGCTGACAGGAGAATAACCGGGGACGGTATTGAACTGGTTAAGGTAAACCTGCCCGTCATCCGTCAGGAAGAAGTCGATCGAAGCCACACCGGCGCATTCCACCGCGTCAAAAGCACGGATCGCCGTCCGCCGGATGGCGTCCTCGG
Source organism: uncultured Clostridia bacterium (assembly GCA_944385325.1). Classification (GTDB taxonomy): domain Bacteria; phylum Bacillota; class Clostridia; order Oscillospirales; family Ruminococcaceae; genus Faecivivens. Next base: position 3,207 of record CALWWT010000216.1, read on the forward strand.
CTTTCTGCGGGATATCTGCCGGAATTTGGAGCTGCTGCGGCGCGGATTCATAGGCAGTACGGGAAACAAAATTCGGGTCAAAACAGATTTCACCCAGCGGTGAGACTTCCAGATTGGAGAGATCATTTCCAATAAGGCCGCACTTAATCTGCCGGCCATGAATTGCTTCCTTGATCAGCACCTTATTGTCATGGACGAACGCCATTTTAACGGCGCGTTCAAGTTCTTCAGGACTGGGCGCGTGGAAAACACCGCCGGCTGTATTGGAGCAAGCCGGCTTGACATAGACCGGGAAACCAAAGCTGTATTCAATCTGTTTGACCAGAGAAGGAATATCCAGCGGCTCATCGCGTCGGACCGGGATATACCGGGACATTTTGATACCGGAGCCGGTCAGGATCATGTGGGTAAAACCTTTGTCCATACACAGCGCGGAGGTACACGCACCGGCGCCGACAAACGGGATACCGGAGCATTCCAGAATACCCTGGAATTTTCCGTCCTCGCCGCGCTTACCGTACAATACCGGGAAAACACAGTCCAGCGCCAGATAGGAAGCGCTGCCGTC
>CALWWT010000217.1 GCA_944385325.1 uncultured Clostridia bacterium
CGCAGGCACTGCGCCGCGTTCGCAAAGGCTGTTATTTCCACAATCGAGCGGATTGCGAAGCAGGAGCGACCATCGCGAACAAGGGAGCGCAGGCACTGCGCCTTATTTGGTGCCGTAGATTCTGTCGCCGCAGTCGCCCAGACCGGGGACAATGTAGCCTTCTTCGTTCAGACCCTTGTCGATCGTGCCGACAAACAGCTGGACGTCCGGATGCGCTTTCGTAAATGCTTCGATGCCTTCCGGGCAGGCGATAATGCACAGCTGCTTGATGTTCTTGCAGCCAGCCTTTTTCAGCAGATCGACTGCACCAATCGCAGAACCGCCGGTCGCCAGCATCGGGTCAAGAACATATACATCCCGGCGCGCAATGTCGGTAGGCAGTTTGCAGTAATACTGCTCCGGAACCAGCGTCTCCGGGTCACGGAACATGCCGATGTGTCCGACCTTGGCAGCCGGGATCAGCTCGATCATGCCGTCCAGCATCCCCATGCCGGCGCGCAGGATCGGTACAAACGCGATCTTGACGTTATTGAGTACTTCGCTCTTTGCGGTGCCGATGGGTGTGTCGATCGAAACCTCTTTCAGCGGCAGGTCGCGGGTCGCTTCGTAGCACATCAGCATAGCGATTTCGGATACCAGCTCACGGAATTCCTTCGAGGAGGTGCTGGAATCGCGCAGCAGCGAAATCTTATGTCTGATCAGCGGATGATCCATTGTTTTTACGTTTGCCATGATCGTTCAACCTTTCTTAACGTTGCTATATTCTTCATTATATGAAACGCCTGAATGCCGTTTAACGGGCATTCTCCCGGCGTTCAATCTCGGTCAGCTTGTCAATTCTCTTTTGGTGGCGTCCGCCTTCAAACGGCGTGTCCAGAAACAGATCGACCAGTTCACAGGCAAGCCCGGCTCCAACGACCCGTCCGCCAAGGCAAAGAGCGTTTGCGTCGTTATGCGCACGGGTGAATTTGGCGGAAAACGCGTCGCTGCACGCACAGGCACGAATGCCGTTTACCTTGTTGGCAGCCATCGAAATCCCGATGCCCGTTCCGCAGAAAAGCAGCGCTTTGTCACACTCACCGCTGACAACCGCGTCACATGCCGGCAGCGCCATGTCCGGGTAATCACAGGACGATTCGTCATAGCACCCAAAATCCTTATAAGCAATCCCTCTATTGTCCAGATGCTTTTTGACCTCCTGTTTGAGTGCGTATCCGCCGTGATCGGATGCAAGTGCTAACATACTCATTACCATTCCTTTCTGTTTATCTTATCTGATTTCCCAGGTAATTACTTTGCCGGGCAAAATTAATTTTGCTGTCCACTGCGTGCCAGCAGCTCCCGTTCTGCCTGCGGCAGACGCAGGTAGGATGGCATCAGTTCACCGGGTGCAATCATTTGTTCCGTTTCCAGATGGTGCAGCGCCGCAATCCCGACCGAAGCCGCTGACTGCATACGCATTGCCGGCGGCGCGAGCAGTACCCGTGCACTTCCGGAAAGCGCTCCAAACGCCAGTTCTGCGCCGTCTCCGACCAGCATCACTTCGCCTTCTACCGATGCAAGTTTTTCTCTCAGCTGGTCAAGCGAAATCGCCATATCTTCCCACAGCCGTTTCGGGTACCCGCCGTTCGCCCAGAAAAGCGAGGTGTATACCTGTCCGCACCGCGCATCCATGACCGGACAAATCGTGTAGGCAAGCCCCGAAAAATTGCAGGCCAGTGCTTCCAGCGTCGATACGCCGATACAGCCCTTTCCGCTTCCCTGCGCCAGCCCTTTGACCGCTCCGATCCCGATCCGCAGCCCGGTAAATGACCCCGGACCGATGCTGACGGCAAAACCGTCCGCGTCCCCGATCTTCATCGAGCAGCTCCGAAGCAATGCTTCCATCGCCGGAAGTATCGTCTGGGAATGGGTCAGCCCGGCTGTGACGGAAATCTCCCCGATGACTTTTCCCTCGGTCACGACTGCCGCCGAAGCGGTTTTCGCCGAGGTTTCCAGACAGATAAGCTTCATCCCTTTGTCCCTTCCTTTTCTCCGCCGGGTTCATTCCCGATCAGGATCGTCCGGGTATTCTCCTCATCGGCGGTAATCCGGACATATATCGTCCCTTCCGGCAGTGCGCCGGCAATGTTTTCGCTCCATTCAACAGCCAGTATCCCGCCTGCCTCCAGATAATCAAAAAAGCCGGTGGAATACAGATCATCCATCGTACAGATACGGTACATATCAAAGTGCCAGAACGGCACCTTTCCGCCGTAGTCATTGACCAGTGCAAAGGTCGGGCTTGAGACTTCGGCGTCCGGCGCGAGGGTACGCGCCATCCCGCGGGTAAATGCGGTTTTCCCGGCTCCCAGCCCGCCGGTAAAGGCTACTACGTCGCCGGGATGCAGCATTCGGGCGAATTTTTCCCCGATTGCTTCCGTCTCAGCTTCCGAATGGGATACGAATTTCATCATATGGGCTATCTATCCTTTTTGCGTTAGAAAATACATCTTTATTATACGATATTCCGCTGAATATTGCAAGAGTGTCTCCAGATTTGTTTGACAGAGTTTCTTTCTCTTACCCATCAGCAGTTGTACAAAAATACGTTTATAATTACTTATATAAAACACCTAAATACAGTTAGTTGGAATTAAACAGTTTGGCTATTGAAAAAAACAATATTATCAGCTATAATTTGATTATCAGATATGTACATAATCTGGTAGAGAATGTTAAATGTTACACAAGAAAGGAATAGTTGTATGAAAAACGTACTCAAAATTGCAGCCGTCGGATTATGCACTTTTACTACCTTTGCATGACCTGTTTCCGCATCCGAATCAACCACTACATCACAGATAAAATCTGACGTTCAAATTGAAGAAAGTCAAACAAATTGGGATGTTCCTCTTGCCGATTCGGTAACTCATTCCTCGCACGAAACAGGACAAAAATTCATCTGTTCCTTTTCTTTCCCTGCTTTGGATTCGATTGCTTCCGAAGAAACTCCTTCTCCTCTTCTAAATTTAGGATATAAATGGGAAGATACTCCAAGAACTGTTGAATTTTATTGT
>CALWWT010000218.1 GCA_944385325.1 uncultured Clostridia bacterium
CTGAAACCTGCCTGCGTCAAAATCCATCTGCTGCATATCCTCAAAGGTACCCGGATGGCAGAGGAATATCTGCGTGGAGATTTTCAGACAATGGAGCTGGAAGACTACTGTGAGACGGTCTGTGACCAGATGGAACTGCTGCCGACGGATACGGTCATCCAGCGTGTGACCGGAGACGGAATGCCGGATGAACTGATCGCACCGCTGTGGAGCCGGAAAAAATTCGTCGTCATGAATACCATCGATCAGGAACTCTACCGTAGAAACTCCTGGCAGGGGCGGCGTGTCGCCGCGGACTTGATGCCAATGTTACACCCCGCTCAAACAGCACAGCAAAAAGCGGCTTCGACCACGCCCGAACGTTAGCGTACAGCGTGTCGCCGCGGACTTGATGCCAATGTTGCACCACGCTCAAACAGCTCAGCAAAAAGCGGCTTCGACCACGCCCGGACGTTAGCGTACAGCGTGTCGCCGCAGCCAGTTTGCCAATGTTGCACCCCGCTCAAACAGCTCAGCAAAAAGCGGCTTCGACCACGCCCGGACGTTAGAAATCTGCGCCATACACAGGCGGCAAAATTCTTTTACGCCAATAAAAGAATCAAAAGGTCAGAGGGTGAAAAATATGCTGTCATATTTTGGTCATGATTTTGGTAATATTTTTCATTTCGATTGTGCTACAATAAATATAAAACAAATCTATCCATCCTCCCGATGGGAACCCAGAAAGGAACTTACCCGCTATGCCGGATGAAAAAATATATCTTTCCGACCCGCAGGGGTCCGAAAACGTGTCTGAACATAACGACAACCGGAGGCTTTACCGTCTGGCGTCCCGGGTACTGGACATACCGCCGATGGAACGGGTCTATAAGCTCCAGCGCGCAGTCTCCGACCTCAAGTCGCCGCTGATGAGCCCGCTCTATCATATGACCGATATGGAGCTGACCGCCAATGGACGCAAGATCCGAGCGAGGCTGTACCTTCCTCGGCAGGAAGAGGGCGCACGGCTGATCCTGTTTTTCCATGGCGGCGGCTGGGTCACCGAATCGGTCGACAGCTATCACCATGTATGCCAGGCGCTTGCTGCCCAGCTGGGAAGCAAGGTTATTTCGGTGGAATATTCCCTTGCGCCGGAAAACCGTTTCCCGGCCGGAGCCGAAGACTGTTTTGCAGCCGCTGTCGGGATTTTTGAGCGTGTCTATCAGATGGGGCATCTGCCGGAAGATATTGTGCTGGTCGGCGATTCAGCCGGTGGGAACCTGGCGGCTGTCGTTTCGCTGATGGGACGTGACCGCGGTGTATTCCAGGTCAAAAGGCAGATTCTGCTCTACCCGGCTACCTATAACGACCATTCGCCGGAAACCTCTCCGTTTGAATCCATCCGGAAAAATGGGCAGGACTATATCCTGACCTCCAAGCGGCTTTGCGAATACTGGGAGCTTTACCTCTCGCCGGATGACTGGTATGACCCTTACGCCGCACCACTGTTGGAAAAAGACCTGACCGGTCAGCCGGATACCCTGATCATCACCGCCGAACATGATCCGCTGCGGGATGAAGGCGAAGCGTATGGCAAAGCACTTGCGGAAGCCGGCAACCGGGTGGTCATCAACCGTCTGGAAGGCGCGATTCACGGGTTTATCTCGCATGTCGGTTCGCCCGAGTTTGAATCTGCCTGCCAGCTGATGCGGGATTTTCTGAACGCCGGCGAAGGTGCGGAAGACCCTTATGACAATATCCGTGCAAACAGCCGGAGCAGAATCGAAAACAGAGAGGAGGACGCGGATGAACCTGCAGGAAAATAACAAAAAACGCGGCTGGTCCAGACTGGACAATGCCGCAAAAATCTTTCCGCCCAGCAACATGGGCACCAATACCTGTGTTTTTCGCTTCTCCTGCGAACTGACCGAGGAAATCGATCCCCTGCTGTTACAGCAGGCGGTCGATAAGGCGGTGCTTAAATTTCCAGCCTATCTGGTCATTATGAAGAGCGGCGCGTTCTGGTATTATTTTGAGCAGACCGATCTCCGTCCGCAGGTTGTACCTGAATCGAGGACGGTGTGCGGTTCGCTGTACGAAAACGGCAGCCGTAATCTGCTATTTGAGGTCAGCTACTATAAAACGCGCATCAACCTTGAGATGTTCCATGCGCTGACCGACGGGACGGGTGCGGTCAGCTTCCTCAAGACGATCGTATACCATTATCTATTGCTGGCGCACCCGGACGATTTCGGTGATACGCCGCCGGTACTGCCGGACGATGGGTCCGAAGCAGGAAGGCAGTCGGATTCCTTCCGCAAATATTATAAAAAAGTCCATACAAGACGTAAAAAGAAGGATGAACCACGGGCATTCAACGTCAAGGCGGAACATTCCGACCGTGACGGGCTACAGGTCATCGAAGGCGTCGCGCCGGTGCACGCGGTGCTGGATGCCGCACACAGCTTTGGTACGACGATGACGGTTTTTCTGACGGCGGTGTTTATAGAAGCGCTGCGCAGTGAAATGCCGGCTTCGGCGATACGGCGTCCGATCGTCCTGGGCGTTCCGGTCAATCTGCGCACCTATTTCCCGTCCGATACCGCCCGGAACTTTTTCGGGATGATCGACGTTTCCTATAATTTCAGCAAACGAAACGGAAAGTTCGGGGATATCGTATCGGAAGTCGACAAGGGCTTCAAGGAGGAGCTGACCCGTGAAAAGCTGGAGGTCAGGATGCACAATCTGGCAGCGCTGGAACATAACCTTGCTGTCCAGCTGGCTCCGCTGCCGCTGAAAAACTTCGTTCTCCGGATAGCGAAACTATTAAGCGACCGCGCCGAAACCGCGGTCATCTCCAACGTCGGACGCGCGGTGATGCCGAAAGAAATGATGCGGTATATCCGGCTGTTCAGCGCATTTGCAAGCACGCTGAAATTACAGCTGACGCTTGTTTCCTGCGGAGACACCCTTTCGCTGGGATTCACCTCGGCGTTTGCCAGCACTGAAATTCAGAAAAACTTCTTCCGCCGGCTGACCGAAGTGGGTATCCCGGTTGAAATCCGCTGTAACGAGTATTTTGCCGATCAGGAAGAAAACGATTCGTCCGTGCCGTCTGCACCAAAAGACGCGCATGAAAAATCCCGGAAAGGAGATGGCAGCCATGCAGCAATGTAAAAACTGTGGAGTCAGCGTCAATGGCAGCAAGCGCTGCTGTCCGCTCTGTCAGGGCGAACTGGTGGGCAGCCCGGAACCGCTGCTGGAAGCATTTCCCAAACCGCCTGTCCCAAGATACGACCGCGGGCTGCTGCGCAAACTGCTGAATTTTACAGCATTGGCAGCGCTTGCCATCTGCCTGGTAGTAGAATTTGCATTCACCAAAGGAGAAGTCTGGATATTCTTTGCAATCGGCGGCATCCTCAGCGGATGGGTCACCATTTCGGCTGCGATCCGCTTCCGGTCAAGGATTTTCAAAAACCTGACCGTTCAGCTGCTTCTGGTCACCATCCTGTGCCTGATCTGGGACAGGTTTACCGGGAACCACGGATGGGCGGTCAACTATGTGTTTCCGATCTGCTGCGAGGTCACGCTGGTGGCAGACTTTGTCCTGGCAAGGATTCTGAAAGCTGAGGAACAGGAATACCTGATCCATCTGATCGTCGTGACCGCTTACAGCCTGATCCCATTTATCTGCTTAATTTTCGACTGGGCAACGGTGCAGTTCCCGTCGGTCATCACTTCGGTTACGGCATTTCTGGTCATTGCCGGTCTGATCGTCTTCCGAACCCGCGCGTTTCTTGCCGAGCTCTCGAGGAGAATGCACATTTAAACCAATACCTCACTACAGCCTGCTGCAAATAAATTGCGGCAGGCTGAGAGTGTCGAAGAAGTATTTTGGAGAATTTTTAAAATCGCTAAAATTCAACTAAAGTTTACCATAAGGCGGAAAGCAGGTCCAGGGGCGCAGCCCCTGGGCGCGCGTAAGCGCGCAACCCCCCCCCTAAAAACGTAGCCATTGCCGCAGCAAGCGGCAATGGCGGATGAAGAGTATGCACATCGGATTTTATCGACAGTCTGAACCGGCAGTGCCGAAAAAGGCACTGCCGGTTTTGATTTATATAT
>CALWWT010000219.1 GCA_944385325.1 uncultured Clostridia bacterium
ATTTGCCAATCTCAAAAATGTTTTTCGACAAGCTCAGGGTACGTCCGGCGTACCCTTTTGCATTGTATTATCTGTTTTTACCCGCAAGATTTTCCAACTTGTTTCGGTTGAGCAGTTCAATTGTTCCGCGGCTTTGACGGACGATCCCTTCGGCGGTAAAATACCGCAGCATCCGGGAAACGACTTCGCGCGCCGTTCCCATATACCTTGCGATCTGGTCATGGGTCATCCTGAGCCGTCCGCCGCTTTCTGCCATCTCATCCAGCAAAAATCCTGCCAGCCGCCGGTCAAACCGCATAAACATGATCTGTTCCATCACCCATACCGCATCAGACAGCCGCGCCGCTGCCGCACGAAGCGAGAAATTTTCCGCGTAGATGTTTTCCGCTGTCACACTCGCGTATGCCGCACCGTCGATGACCAGCAATTCCGTTTCTTCCTCGGCATCGATCATCACTTCCAGCGTGATCTGCCGCATGGCGCAGGGCGCCGACAGCAAAATCACTTCGCCCGGATATGCCCGGAACAGAGTGATCTCCCGTCCCTCTTCCGACAGCAGATATCCGCGCAGGCACCCGGTCTGGATGACCAATACACCGGTACATCCGCCGGTACCGTGGACGTTTTCTCCTTTTTCACAATGGACGGGATGGGTCGCCGCACAAAGCTTTTGCTGCTGGTCTGCGGTCAGTTTATCCCAAAAGCTGAAATACTGCCTGAAAAAAGCGGGGCACTGCTGTGACTGCATGGAAAATACTCCTTGTCTGTGATGAAATACGAAAAATCAGAGGTCGCGTAACCCCATACGGATTTTAAGCATTAGTACGGATTACCGGCGCTGTCAACATCCAGTCCAAAAAAGGCAAGCGCTTTCTGAATGGAATAATCCCAGAACCGCCATTCATGCTTAAATCCGGGCGTTGTCTCAAAGGTCGCGTCCAGCCCGATTTCTTTTGCGTATTTCATGAAGTCTTTAAAGGCAGGGAAGAGCATGTCGTCTTCACCGCAGGCAAAATACAGCCGCGGCAGTTCGCCGGTTTTTGCCTTTTCGGTCACGACTCTCCAGGTGTTTTCCTCAGAAGCGAGAAAATCGTCCATATCCTTATAGTTGGCAACCGATTTTTTCATTCTTGCCCACATTGCCGGTTCCTTTTCCGCCATCGTTTCAAAGTTGCGCGGCGCAGCCGACAGGACAGCCGCTGCCGCGAATTTTTCCGGATGGTTGAAAGCGTAAACACAGGTGCCTCTGCCACCCATCGACAGCCCGGCAATAAAGTTGTCTTCCCGTTTGTCAGAAGCCGGCAGCCAGCCGTAAATAAGCGGCATCAGCTCTTCAAACAGGAAATCATACATCGCATATCCCGTCCCGAAGATCGGCCAGTTTGCATAGTTGGCGTTCATGCCGCTCGGGCAGACAACGATCAGGTCTTTTTCACAGGCGTACAGCTCAATGTTCGACTTGCGCAGCCAGTCGGTATGATCGCCAAAAGTCCCGTGCAGCAGCCAGAGGACCTTGTATTTTTTCTCGCTGCGGTAAAATTCCTGTGCATTGGTCTGCCAGGGCTTATCCGGCAGGATGATTGTGACTTCGGTATTTCCGCCGAGGTACTGGCTGGGGAAGTTGAGGTTGACAAGTGCCATAAAATCCATCGCCCTTTCTGTCTGATGTGAATAAAATGGGTAAAATTGATTGTATAAATTATATTTTACCACATTTTCCACCATCTGAACAGGGATTTTGTGAAAAAAGATATTGAAATTTGTTGCCTAACTTCGTCCCTTGCTGGTTTTACATCCAAACTGGCCTGAAAATCCTTCGGATTGCGGGCAGTCGATATCGGTCAGTTCGCAGGCGTCTTCCGCTTCCACCCATCTGACCGCGTCCATATGGCGGTGCATCACCCTTTTTCCGCCGCAGTCGCCGCTCAGCGCCAGCAGTTCCGGGAAAAAATCCCGGTGGAATACCACCGGGTTTCCAGCGCGCCCGTCTTTTGACAGGCAGATAATTTTTCCCGGTTCCCGTGCCTCGATCAGCCGTATCACCGAACCTGGTTTTAACAGCGGCTGGTCAGCGACCATAAAGACCGCATACTCTGCGCCCATCTTCTGCGCTTCTTTCACACCAAGCCGGATGGTATGCGACGCGCCGAGCCCGGGCAGATCATTCCGTACCGGAATGATCTCCGGCGCGGTTAACAGCGGCTCGTATCCGCTCACCAGAATTACTTCCGTTCCGGCGACCGCTTTTTTGACGTCCACCGCCAGTTCCCAGGCGTATTCCCAAAGCGGACGGCCGCGAAAAGGCTCAAGCAGCTTATTGCTGCCAAACCGCCGACCAATCCCGGCTGCCATCAGGACAATAGCTGTCAAACCGTCATTGGTACTGGCTGCCGGCTTGACAGCAAACAGATTACCGTCCATTTTCTTTTTCACGCAGCGCCATCAGAATCTTTTCCGGCGTGATCGGCAGTTCGCGGAAACGGATGCCGATCGCGTTTTCAATCGCGTTTGCGATCGCAGGCGAAGGGGTATTGATAACCACCTCGCCGATCGATTTTGCGCCGAAAGGTCCTGAAGGTTCATAACTCGGGCAGAATTCCACCCGGATCTTGCCGAAATCTTCCTTGGTCGGCATCCGGTACTGCATAAACGAGTTGGTCATGACACGGCCTTTTTCGTCGTATATGACGTCCTCAATCGTCGCCATGCCGATGCCCTGCAAAATGCCGCCCTCCGCCTGTACCCTTGCCAGGTTTTCATTGACGACCGTACCGCAGTCGACTGCCGCGTCAAACTCGACGACCTTGACCGCGCCGGTTTCCGGGTCAATATCGACTTCCGCCGCACCGCACATCCAGGGCGGTGGAGAAGTCGGCGAGAAGTGGGAAGCGGTCGCTTCCAAAGGGGTATTGCTGCCGCACTGCGCCTGATAGCTGATATCCTTCAGGCTGACTGAACAGTCAGGATTCTCGGTGACAAATACCTTTTCACCGTCAAATTCCAGCTCCTCTGCCGGAACGCCCATCATACCGGACGCCACTGCAATAATCTTTCCGATCAGTTCCTTACAGCATTTGACGCAGGCCATACCGGTAATATAGGTGGTCGACGAAGCGTAGGAACCCGAATCATAAGGCGACAGGTCGGTATCCGCACTGAAAACGGCAATATTCTCCATCGGGCAGTCCAGCATATCCGCTGCCATCTGCGCCAGAATGGTGTCGCATCCGGTGCCCATGTCGGCACATCCCAGCAGCATATTGTAGCCGCCGTCATCCATCACGCGGATGGTGACACTGCCGACGTCCACGCCGGAAATACCGCTGCCCTGCATGTCCAGCGCCAATCCGACGCCGCGGATATGACCGTTTTCCAGTACCCGGCGCGGATATTTGTCTTTCCAGCCGATCATTTCGGTCGCTTTTTC
>CALWWT010000220.1 GCA_944385325.1 uncultured Clostridia bacterium
GCCGCCTCAAATGCACGCAGTTTTTCAAAATCAGAAAGGTGAAAGTCAGGAGAATCTGCCGAAGATTGCTGCAAATACTGCATATAAAGCAGCATGTGATTGGCAGTCAGCGGTCCATCCCGGAAACCGTTCTTAAATAAATTATTCAGATAGTTCAAAAACTCCGGCTCTTTTTCTGTAATATTCCGGTTGGAGAGCTTGACAACGCCAAATCGATCGGTATAACAAAACTTTGCTATATCAAATCCAGCAGTCTTTAGCCGCAGCTGCATAACCGTCATCAGGACAGGCGAGATAGCACGGGAAAAATCGTTGAAAGCAGATCGTTTGACCAGTGTACCCATATACAGCAGATAATCATAACACTTTTTGACCTCCGGATCTGCCGGAAGAAGTGCCGGTTCATAAAATGTCTGTCTATTGTCCGACGTCTGCATCTGCTGATGATTCAGCCCGATATGGGCAATGGCTGTCTGCAAAAGAGTGTTCAACTGGTTGTCGAACAGTTCCTGTGCACTTTTGTACAGATCGAGTGCGGCAGTATAATCATAGCTTGAAACCAGCTGCTGGATATTTTTGCTCAAAACGGTACGGATGGCATTGGTGCACTGCACCTCACGGCAGCGGTTTTCAGTATAGAAAACCGGATTTCCGTCTTTATCCTGACATTCCCTTCCATCTTCTGCCAAAATATCTTTTTCCAAATCAAATTTATACCGGTCAACAGCATTTGAATCCTTTTCGGGAGACATGACCTGTATCGGCTTAACCGGGAAGTTCAGGGTGGCAGCCAGCAGGTAGAGTGCCGACTGCATCTGAGGGGTACCGGAAGAAATATTGATCAGCAGCTGAGCGTCAGGATTCTCCAGGTGGATTTTCTCAAGATAATCATGAAAAGGCGTGTCAAACTGGTCAAACTCGGCAACATTCTGAATGGTATCCGGACAATCAATCATTTCGATCTGAACATTCGGGTTCAGATGTTTCAGTAGTTTGGTAAACCGATGGTCTTTGTCCTCAAAATTTCTGAAACGCTGGGTTAAAAATAAATAAACTTTGTCTGGATGATACTGCCGGACGATATGCAGCAATGCGCCGTCGCGATAAAACGTCGGATTGCTTTTGGTTGTGCTGCAAGGATCGCGGTCGGAAACCGGACTGAATAGAATTTTCTGCTGTTCCATATATATGCACATCCTTGATATTTTTAATCATAATTATTCTGTTTGGGAAGGGCAGGTTCGGTGGTGACCGCACCCATTCCCAGCGCCGTCTTGATGCCGATTCCGCCATACGGTGCAAATTCCAGCAGCAGTTTCCATAATTCCTGCATCGGCGGCGAAAGTTTGGCGTAAATTTCCACGCTTCCGGAAAATCCGTTGATTCGCTGACCTTTTATCCGGTATTCCTGACTGTGCAGCCGGTATCGGGAGATGGTCAGCCCAGCAGTCAGCATCTGTAATGCTTCTTCATCCTACATGGTGCATTCCATCAGTCCGTTCCAGCGTTGGAACAGGCTTTGTACAATCAGCTTTTCGGATGGAAAAAGGACATAACGTCCGGCGACCTTAAAGGTACACGGTGTTTCAAAGCTGATACGGTATAAGGTCGAGGTCGGCTGGGACTGACTGCTGTGCAGTAAATCTACGGCTGAAACCGGCTGCAATACCCGGCATTCCACTACTTCCAGCGGTGCAGGACAGCAATCCAGGTGAATCACCGACATACTTTGCAGCAGCCCGACCAAAGATGCTGTCTGGTCAAACAAATCCAAAACCCAAACGTATTGACCCGGCTGTTCACCTCTGCGCAAATGCTGGCGCAGAGGTGTGATCTCGCACAGATGGAGCGTATCTGCCAGCGCAGGCTCCATTCGGGCACACAGCTCACCATACAGGGCGTATGCGAAATTGGGGTAGATGCGTATCTGCTCTGCCGTCTGTAAATGAATTTCCACCCGTCTAATCATGAAATATCAACCTCGCATAAACCGAATAAATAGGTTCTGCCCTGGTAAGTTGTGCATTTGAGCATATGCGGAGAAATGCCGTAATTGCGTTCATCATTTGGATTTTTATCTTTGAATTGCAACCTCATCCAGGTCGCAATATAATGCAGAGCATCATCACCCAGCCACTCTCCGGTGACAGTTTTGCTCTGATAGCCGCTGCCGCCACCCAAAAAGAGGTGATTGCGAAGTCGTGCTGACTGAATCTGCCGATAATGAGAAAATACATTCTTCATATACCACTGATCGAAACATTCAATCGCCTTCATGATAAATTCAGCGGTAATATCTCCGGCTAAACGAGTGTCAATTGTCAGTGGGAAGGTGATTCTGGTTTCCGGACGGAGGCATTCGCGCACCAGGTTGATTTCTTTTTGGTCGCCAATCGGTGTCTGATCCAGCTTTCGGCAGAGAATCAGATTTTTATTGGAGATAGGCGCACTGTCGGCGATGCTGATGCCGCGGAAGATGCTGTTGACCGCGTCTTCAGCCCGTTGGGAATTTTTGCCCAGCAGATGGAACAGCTCGGTGTCCAGCTTTTTCATGGCTTCTGAAGATGTTTTTTGCAGCATTCTTTTTTGTTCCCATTTATTCAATTGATCGTCGGGAAGGAAAGGCTTGGGCGTATTCGGTTTATCTTGAAGAAGGCAGCAAGCGGTGATGGCAGTGCGCAGCATCCCTTTGACTGAGCTGCCGGGAATATAGACTTCTCCTTTGCTGTTTCGGGAGAAAAGCTGAATTTCTGCAGGTTGTTTCCCTGTCCCCAGAATAGCGTCGCCGCAGCTTACCTCGTACCGCAAAGCCGAAGTAAACAATTGCGCACCGCCGCTTTTTTTGAAAAAGTCGTACAATGTCCGATTCTCTCCGAGCATATACTCGGTAAACTGGTCGATCAGATTGTTTTTGATAATACAGTCCATCAGCTTGTCGGTATCGTAAAAGGAAATGACGCGCTGCCTGGAATTGAAGTTATATTCTTTTTTGCCGACCTTGCTTCCTGACCCGATAAAACACGGGCCCTTTAAAGTAAGGCGCAGGGTATAGGTTTTGCTCAGTCCATTATCCACCATGACCGTTTCACCCCCATAAACAGCGGCATCGCATATCGGTATACCGGATGGGAACAGCCGGCAGGAGCTACCTGATAGATATCGCCTGTAAATTGATGTAAAAACGTTGACCCGGCTGCCAGAAAGAACTGTTCAGCCTTTTTGCCGTTGTATCCCTGGACGAATCCGCTGCGTCGGGTAACTTGATACAATGCACCTTCCAAAGTTTCTTCCAGCTGGTCATCGGTCGGCAGGCTGGTTGTAAGGCTGACCCAGCAGGCTGGGTCGGACTCTTGCAGCATCTCTGTCAGAATCTCGCCCTGTCTGCCCAGTTCAGAGATGGAACCGACCGCATCCAGTTCAAAACTGCCGTATCCGCTGCTGACCTTGCCGCCAATACCGCCGTATCCAAGCTGCCGTACAAGGGCAATCAGCCCGGGAAGCTCCGCTTCATTTTCCAGTTCCATCAGAAAATACAATCCGCAGTTATCTGCAAACCGGAATTGTCCGACTGTATAGGGAAGGGTATCTTCTCCCGGCAGAATTGCAGCACGGGTAGTGGTCGATTCTTCTCCAAAATGAACCAGCAGGGATTGGGGGTCGATTGGATTTTGTCCGCAGAGCGAGCAGACAAAATCCGGATACTTTTCTATCGGAAGCCAGGATACTTTTTTCATCACCTTGCGCTGGGAAGCATCCGAGTCCTGAACTGTCTTAGCTTCCAGACAGGGACGCGGCAGATAAAAACTTCCGTCTTTCCATGGAAAGGCGTCACTCAGCCGAAACTGACCTTTTTTTGCCATCTGATACAGCCGTTCAAGAAATTCGGTATCCTGAGCTGCTCCGGTCATACAAAGGGCAGAGAAAAGCCGATCTGCACAAAAGGTAAACTCACTGCCCTGTAATGAAACAGCAGACAGGCTGCTGCCAAAATGGACCGGTGCTGTAAATCGCAGCTTAAACAGATAACAGATCATAGCTTTCCACATCCTTAAAAATGGCGGTCAGTTTTTCCCGTTGTTCAGCTGTAAGCCTGTTTTCCGGATCGATAACTTCAATTTTTTCAAAGCTGATGCGTCCGCTGCCGCGGGTACCGTGTCCGCCCAGATAATCCATCTGCAACAGTTTCATTGCCTCGGCAAGCTGACAAAGATCTTCCCGGATTTCCTGCTCATTTTCCATCGTATAGGCAATCCGGCATTCAAAGCAGACGCCCGGTACAACTCTTTCCATCTGACGTGGATTGGCAACCGATTTGATACGGTCAATGGTGTTTTCCCATTTGATTTCCGTCAGACCGGTATTTTGGAACTG
>CALWWT010000221.1 GCA_944385325.1 uncultured Clostridia bacterium
GTGAGAATGAGATACCTTGATTCCGAAAGCTACGTCCTTACCGCAGAAATCACATTTTGCCATTTTCTGCACCTCCTTTGATTTTCACATAACGGTATTATTCTAGCAGATTTACAGAAAAATTGCAAGTGCTTTTTTCAAATTTCCCGAAAAAATCCGCAAAATATTTTGTCCACTGGCAAGCCGGTGAACTTTAAGTAAATTAAGGTTGAACCCTCTTGAAATTTACCTGTCTCATTAGTATAATACTATTAACAGAATTTGTCAAGTATCCACTTGCAGTGGTTTGCCTGCGGGAGAAACAGAGAGTTTGGTCTCTGAAATAAGCAAACCGGAAAGGAAGACTGCACATGCCTATCAGTTTTGCTCAAAACCTATATCGATATATCATCTACGGTATCGCGATCCTTACCGCGCTGCCTTTTCATGAATTCGCCCATGCCTGGACCGCCAATAAACTCGGCGACCCGACGGCACGTTATCAGGGACGGTTGACCCTGAATCCGCTTGCCCACCTTGACCCAATGGGAGCGATTTTGATGCTGCTGACCGGTATCGGGTGGGCAAAACCCGTTCCAATCAATCCTGGCAATTTCCGCAACCCTAAATGGGGCATGGCAATTTCCTCTCTTGCAGGTCCTGTTTCCAATCTGATTCTTGCTTATCTGTCGATGGTCTGCTGGAAAATCACTTCGATCGTTTCATTTTATTCATCCGGGCTGCTTATCCAAAACCTGATGACGATCTTTTCCACGATGGTCGCCATCAATGTCGGTTTGGCTGTTTTCAATCTGATACCTGTTCCTCCGCTGGATGGTTCGCGTATCCTTGGTCTGGTACTCAGCCAGCGCAACTATTTTGCCATCATGCGCTATGAACGGTATATCATGCTTGCACTGATGCTGGCGGTTTTTGTAGGTCTGCTGAATGGTCCGCTCGGATTCTTCCGTTCCGTCGCTTTCAATGCGCTGGACTTTCTCACCGGCTGGATCGACATCATCTGGAGGCTGCTGCCCTGATGGAAACACTCGAATTCCGGCTGGGAGAATTTGAGGGGCCTTTGGAGCTGTTGCTGCACCTGATCTCCCGGCATAAAATGAAAATCACCGATATCGAAATCGGTAAGCTGTTGGAACAGTACCTCAATTATATGGAACAGATGCAGGACGCCAATCTGGAGATCAGCTCGGCATTTCTGGAAATGGCAGCCCGGCTGGTCTATATCAAAACAGTTTCCCTGCTGCCGAAACACGAAGAGGCTGCTGCGCTAAAAAAAGAACTGGAAGGTCAGCTGATCGAATACCAGCGTATCAAGCAGGTTGCTGCTCTGCTTGCCCAGCAGTATGCTGGCTGTGCCCTGTTTGTCCGGCGTCCTTCTCCGGTGCCCTCTGACCCTGTTTTCCGTGGGCAGGCTGACCCGGAAAAATTGCGCAAAGCGTATCTTCTCGCCATCGGGAAAGCCGGAAGGCGTATCCCGCCATCAGCAGAAGTGTTCAGCGGAATCGTCAGCAAACGATTTGTTTCGGTATCCTCCAGGATCGTCTGGCTGCTGCGGCGGCTGTACCGTACCGGCGAAGCAGCCTATAACGACCTGTTCACCTCGGGAGACCGCAGCGAGATGGTGGCGACCTTTCTGGCGGTGCTGGAGCTGATGAAATCCGGACGAATTACCATGAGCCAGGATGGTTCCCACCTCTACTTTAACCGGCAAAGGTCGGACAATAACAAGAATCATCACCAGCCGGAAGATAAGGAGCAGGATGAATGGACATGAATTACTCTGCCGCTATCGAAGCGGTATTATTTGCAAGCGGTACGCCGGTAGAAATTACCCGCCTGGCGGAAGGCTTAGGACTTGCGCCGGCAGCAATGCGGGAACAGTTGATCGCATATGGTGAACAGCTTGACCGTGATGACCGCGGAATCCGGCTATTGTTTTTGGACGATCTGGTCCAGCTGGCAGCAAAACGGGAATACGATCCGCAGATCATTGCGGTCACCGATCTGCGCCATAATGCGCCGCTGTCCGGCGCCGCGATGGAGGTGCTGGCGATCATCGCCTACAACCAGCCGGTAACGAAAGGATTTATTGAACAGGTTCGCGGCGTAGAAAGCGGCAATGTTGTCAATAATCTGGTTGAAAAGGAACTGATTGAAGAATATGAACGGCTGATGGTACCCGGTCGTCCGCTCACCTACCGGACGACCCCCAACTTTCTGCGGGCTTTCGGGCTGGCATCGCTTGCCGATCTGCCGCCGCTACCGGGTGACCTGGTGGGAGAACAACCGCAGCCGGAATCAGCACATGATGACGATTTCGATAACTAATCTCCGAAAGGAGCGAATCACAGCATGATTGTTTTACAGCTGCTGCTGTGGGTGATTGCCGGGATGCTGGGACTTATCCTGATCCTGCTGATGCTGATTGCAGCAGCGGACTTTGCCGTCCGGGTACGGTATCAAAAAGGTGAGCTTGCGGTTTCAATCGGGATATGGCCGGTAATGATACGGGTTGGGTCCTCTGAAAGTCAGAAAACAGAGCAAAAAACGCCGGCTAAAAAAAAGCTGAAAAAGCAAAGAGCAAAGCCTAAAAAGGCCGCTAAAAAGACTGAGAAACAGCTTCATGAACAACCTGCCGATATGGGCGGTATCATGGAGACGCTCAAAGACCTGTTTCTTGCCAGTTTTCCGCCGGCTGCGGAAGCTCTGAGCCGTCTGAGACTGCGCAACATCTCGCTGCATATCCACGTTGCGGAAGGCGATGCAGCTGCGACCGCCATCCGGTATGGTCAGCTGTGCGCAATACTGGAAACAAGCTCTGCCGCGGCTGTACAGGTATTTAATATGAAGATACGCCACCTTGGGGTGTCGTATGATTTTGTCGGCAGACGGACAATGGTACTTTTTTCAGGAGAAGTGAAGCTCAGAGGCATTCACCTGCTGATCGGTGCGGTCAAAATGGCGGCGCGGTACCTTCAGCGGATTCTCGGCAACAAATCCGCCAGCCGCCCCAAATTCCAAAATCAAACCGGAAACACCAACGCCGGATAAAAGAAAGGAACGATTTTCATGGCAGATAGCAAAAAGCTCCAGGATGTAATGGGAGTTACGATGGATAAGGTCAAAGGAATGATTGACGCCGACTCGATTATCGGAAAACCGATCAATCTTGAAGACGGTACGATCATTATCCCTGTCAACCGAGTTTCCTATGGATTCGCTTCCGGCGGCAGCGACCTTCCGTCCAAACAGACCGGAAATTTTGCGGGTGGCGGCGGTGCCGGTATTACGATGGAACCGGTCGCGTTCCTGGTCATTAAAAATGACAGTGTGCGCGTCATGCAGATCAATGCCCATCCGGGCACAGTAGACAAGATCGTTGACTCTTTCCCGGACATGGTCGACAAAGTCAGCGGACTGGTCAAGGGCAAAAAAGGCGATACTGTCCCGAACGAATAAAACAACGGTTCTATCATAAAAGTTGGGGTAAGCAGACCTCCATTGCAGCACAATCTGCGGCAATGGCTAGATTTTTTGGGGAAGGTTGCGCGCAAAGCGCGCCCAGGGCACGGTTCGCTGCGCGAACCATCCGCCCTGAACCTACTATAAAGTTTTCCACTTCTCATTTCAGTGTCAAATGGATGAAAGGTTTACCCCAACTATTGACAAAGGACCAAAACAACAGGTAAAAAACGGCGCAGATTCCTTTATTCAAGGGCATCTGCGCCGTTTCTGCCTTTTTTGGTTGCGTCTATTTCAGACAATCGGCAGGTACATCACATACATGTCGACATACCGCCCGTCTTTTACCCGAAAGCCGCCGGGTATCGTTCCGACAATCGAAAATCCGGCATTCTGATAGATATGCAGTGCCGGATAGTTCTCGGATACGACCGCGTTGAACTGCATCCCGCGAAAACCGGCTTGCCGTGCCGAAGCAATGGAATGACCGACCAGTTTATTCCCAAGGTGCTGACCGCGAAAACGCTTGTCCATCAGATAGGAGGCATTTGCGACGTGGGAACACCGTCCGATATTGTTCGGATGCAGGATATAATAACCGGCAATTTCTCCATCCGCCAGCATACAGTCGACTGCCGTCTGCTGAGCCATATATTCGGAAAAATCCGACTCATGATACAGTTCCTCACCGGGAAAAGCAACGCCGTCTTCCAGCACTTCATTCCAAAGAGCGGTCAAAACGGGAATATCGTCCTCTTTGTAAGGTCTGAACGTGATTTCCATAAGCGACCTTAGTCAATGATCTTGACCGACTCGATAACCGGCTGATTTTCGTAATCTACGCTGCCATTGTTATCGGTGACAACTGCTTCCTTGCAGATCTGGTCGACGATTTCCATACCAGAGGTGACATGGCCAAAACCGGCATACTGTCCATCCAGATAAGTCGAATCGGTCTGGACGATAAAGAACTGGGAAGATGCGCTGTCCATATCGCTGCTGCGCGCCATCGAAATGGTGCCGCGGGTATGGGTGATATTATTTTCCACGCCGTTTGCCGAGAACTCGCCCTTGATTGTCTTTTCACTGCCGCCGGTACCGTTATGGTTCGGGTCGCCGCCCTGAATCATAAAGCCGTCGATAATCCGGTGAAAGGTCAGTCCGTCGTAAAAGCCCTCGTTTGCCAGATCCATAAAGTTCTGGACAGAAATCGGAGCGGTATCGCCATCCAGCTCAACGGCAATCACGCCCATATCCTTGACGGTGATCTCGGCATGATGGATACCAATTCCCTTATTGCCGCAGCTGGCAAAACAGAGTACCGCGAGAACTGCACACAGTGCAGCTGCAAGAAACTTTCTAATTTTCATTGATTTGCTCGTTCCTTTCTCTTTCAGATATAATATCCGTTTGGATATGCACAGTATATCATACCAATATGAATTTTTCAAGGCGGCGGCGTGTCGCCACGGACAAATTCGCGACGGTCGCTCCTGCTTCGCAATCCGCTCGATTGTGTAGAAACCAACCTGAGCAAACGCATCGGGTAGATTGGGTGAGATTATAAAATTGAAATTGTTTTCATTCTCACCATATTTCCTGCCTTGCGTACCGCAAGCAAACGTGGTACACTGGAAATCAGAATAGAACGTGCATTTTATATAAAGGAGGAAAACAAATGCCCAACCGTCTGGAACAACTGGCAGTCGCGGATGAACTGAAACTGTATGTTGTCCATGCACTGTCACCTGTCCATCCGCTGCTGCGCCGTCCGATGGGATGCATGGGTGAAGCAATTACCCTATCCGCTCTGAGGCTTTTGATACGACAAGGTATCATCGTGCCGCACGATCTGCCGTGTTCACAAAAACAGCTGGAAGCCATCATCTGCCGGAAAACCGAACGGGCATTGCTTCCGGCACGATGGTTTGCCGCAATTGGCAAAAATACCGTACCGGATGACCCGACGACTGCATCTGCGCTGACGGCACGCATTATCCGGGAAAAATGCGGCTGCAATCCTGACCAGTATCTGAAACAGGCAGGTTTTTTGAATGGGCAGTACCGTCCCGCTTTTCATCCGGATGGCAGTACATTTGCGGCTGGGCTTGGAATGACAGCGGCAGATGCTGCACAGTTTATCGCAAAGATGGTGCAGCTGAAAATCCTTTCACCGGAAGAACTGCCGGCTGGGAAATACGGCATGGCGGCTGTCCGGACAATGGACAACCGGGTTGCGGTTGCCGCCGGATGGTTCCCGGACAGGGATACATTACTGGATGAAATAACAACGCTGGCTGAAAACAATCTGCCATTGGAGCAAACCGACAGCAGCGTTTTTCAAAGTGATGGACAGTCTCCAAAATTTTCCGGAAAAAGTTTCCTTCCGCGCGCCCGCAGACGTTTTCCATCCATCCGGGAGCTTGCCGGCGGTGCCGGAAGTCTGCACGGTTCTGGCGGTGAAATTGCGCAGCTTTCTTTTCAGCTGGATAATGGAAAAGCAGTCATCTGCTGTATTGAAGAAGACGGTCGTTCGGTGCTGAACTTTGGGTTTGACGGCTGGATTACAACGCGGTGCCCATCCGGAATATTTGCGGCAAAAGTTGTTTCTATGGACGCAACGCATTTTTGCGGACAAATCATGAATCTGGACGGCATCTCACGGACAGATATTCGGTTGGAATGGACACCTGGTGGACTGCTGCTGAAAACCAGCCCGGAATGGGAACTGGATGAGGCATTTTCGCTGCTGTTTGCAGAAGCGGAGGCATAAAATGAAGCAGATTCAAAATGCAGGCGCAATCCTCTGCCTGCCTGAAAAAATCAGCGAGCCGCTCTTTACCGTTTGCTGTTTCGGAAGCGCTGAACTGGCAAATGGATTTGCTTCGATTGAAAAACTGCTGCCGCCCACTGCCCTGCTGATTTGCCCGGCTGAAAACTGGTTTTCGCTCTCTCCATTGCCTGCGCCGCCGCTTCGGGATGGAGAACCGGCATTTACACCGGGCGCAGGTCAAATGCTGGAAAAGGTGCATAGCTGGCTTGCATTTTTTGCAGAACGCTATCCTCTGGATACTGTGCCGGAACACTGCGGGATCGCCGGATATTCGCTGGCTGGACTGACGGCGCTGTACGCGCTACATATCGGCGATGCACATTTTGGGTGGTTTTATTCGTTATCCGGCTCTCTCTGGCTGGAAGGATGGGACGAATTTGCCGTCCAGCACCCTCCGAAAAATGCCAATGTCTGGCTTTCTCTCGGAAAGAAGGAATCAAAGTCCGGCAATTTACGAATGCGACGGGTCGAACAGGCGACCATCCGGCAGGCTGAATTGCTGCGCCAGACGCTCCCACCGGAAAATGTTGAGCTGACTTTTCATCCCGGCGGACATTTTCATGATATACCTGCGCGATGGGCAGCAGCACTGAAATGGAAACGGATAAACAGCCACCTAAATAACCAAGCGAATTTTTGAGAGGAAAAAGATAATGATCAAAAAAACATACGGTACCCCATCCGGAACGATTCATTATTGGATATCAGATAACATAAACCGCAATGATATCTCTTTGATTTTCCTTCCTGGGCTGACTGCTGACCATAGATTGTTTGATAAACAAATTGTTTTTTTTGAAAAAAAGTATCATGTACTTGTATGGGATGCTCCAGGTCATGCCGCGTCCTGGCCATTTGAATTAAATTTCACACTGATGGATAAAGCCAGATGGCTGAATGAAATACTAGTCAAAGAAGGCATTAGCAAACCTGTTATCATTGGACAATCAATGGGTGGTTATGTTGGACAGGTTTATTCACAGCTTTATCCGGACAAGTTAAATGGATTTGTTTCTATTGACTCAGCACCATTACAAAGAAAATATGTTACAGGTTTGGAAATATGGCTCCTAAAGCGAATGGAGCCATTATACAGGTACTATCCTTGGGGTTTGCTGCTCAAATCAGGAACAAACGGTGTTTCTACAACCAAATATGGAAGAACTCTGATGCATAATATGATGACAGTTTATAACGGAGATCAAAAACGCTATGCGGCTTTGAGCGGACATGGATTTAAAATGCTGGCTGAAGCCATGGAAGCAAATCTGCCATATGATATCAAATGTCCGGCGTTGTTGATTTGTGGGGAAAAAGATCATGCAGGCTCTTGTATACGATATAATAAAGCGTGGCATAAATGTACAGGTATTCCGATTGAATGGATTAAAAATGCCGGACACAACTCAAATACCGATGAACCGGATATTGTCAACGCTCTCATTGAACGCCTGATTACGCAGGTATCAAGCCAAATGACAGCTGAATCCCAGTAAACCAAAATTTAGACTTTGCACTATATTGACAAAAATTTAAGGGAGAGGTATACTGTCTTTATCCTGATAATACTTAAAAATCTGAAAGGACGATTTACGATGATTACTGTGGAAAAATGCACTGAACATCTCGCCGGTATGGTGAAAATCCCGACCGTTTCCAACGCGGAACTCGCAAAAATGGATTTCTCCAAATTCCAGCAGCTCCACGACTACCTGCGTGAAAGCTATCCGCTGATTCACCAGAAACTCAAACTGGAAATCATTGGTCGCGCCGGTCTGCTGTATACCTGGAAAGGTACCGGTGAATCCGACCAGCTGCCGCTTATTTTGATCGCCCATCAGGACGTTGTACCCGAAGGTGACCTCTCTCTCTGGAAATATCCGCCCTATGCCGGTGTCGTTGAGGAAGGTATGCTGTGGGGACGTGGTACGACCGACTGCAAGTGCAATATGATGGCAATTCTGGAAGCTGTCGAGCACCTGCTGGAAACCGGATTCCAGCCCGGTTATGACCTGTACATCGGCTTTGGTTATAATGAAGAAGTTATGGGCGGTGAAGGACCTGCTGCCGGTCTGATCGTGGAAACACTCCGTGACCGTGGTGTCACTCCCGGCTGCGTAATCGACGAATGCGGCGGCGTCAGCAAGGGCAACCGAATGGGTTACGAGGGCATGATCGCAAGCATCGTCGTTGCCGAAAAAGGATATGCCGACTTTGAACTGTATGTCGAGCATAAAGGCGGTCACTCCTCCGTTCCTCCGAAAGACAGTGCAATGAAACTGCTGGCGCAGGCAATCCTTGCGGTCGAGGAAAACCAGTTCCCCTACCGTGTCACCGAAAGCGTCAAGGCAAATGTCGAGGCATCCGCTCAGCTTTCTGACGACGAAAAGAGCCTGCTGCTCCGTGATGTCGAAGGCAACTGGGAAAAACTGCTCCCGATCATCGAAAAAGATCCTTTCCTTTCCGCTCTGTTCCATACCACGACCGCCATTACCATGGCTTCCGGTTCCGAACAGGCAAATATCCTCCCGCAGAAAGCATCGGTCATAATCAACTGCCGTGCACTGGAAGGCGATACACTGGAAGTTTTACAGAAACACTTTGAAGACATCGTTCCCGAAGGCGTCAAAGTCCGCCTGGTCAAAGGCGGCAATCCTCCCCGGGCTTCCAAACTCCATTCGCACGGCTACGACCTGATTCAGTCGATCTGTGAGGAAAATTATCCCGGAATCGTCACGATTCCCGGTTATATGCTGGGCGGTACCGATTCCCGCTACTACAGCGATATCTGCGAAAACGTCTACCGCTTCGGCAGCTTCCTGAGCGAAGGTAACTGGGGTCCTGCTCACGCTGCAAATGAATGCATTCCGGTTAATATCCTGACGACCGGTCCTGAATTCTTCGTCAAATTTATCACCAGATATTGATACCCAGTCGGCAATACTGTCGGACGGATTTATGCTGTCCGACAGTATTATTTTGGGAAAAATTGAATTTATTTTCAAAAAAAGCTTGACAAAACTACTTCCCTCTGTTATAATAATGCATGTTCCGTTGAGAATATGGAACACTAAAATGAATGCAGATGTGGCGGAATTGGCAGACGCGCTACTTTGAGGTGGTAGTGAGGTTTCTCGTGTGGGTTCAAGTCCCGTCATCTGCACCATATGCGGATATGGCGGAATTGGCAGACGCGCTA
>CALWWT010000222.1 GCA_944385325.1 uncultured Clostridia bacterium
TTTCTGCAAGCCTCTCACGCAGATATTCAATCAACATCCCGGCACGTCCAGGTGTGTACCGGTTCCATTCCAACGTCGCGCAATATCTCTTTTCAGTCCGCATTCCGACTGATTTTTCGACCGGCCAGACTGCAAAATCATCATCAAAACCGCCGTCTGTGATTGTACCATTCTCAGCATCGAACCTGACTTCCCGGTCACTGACCAGTATCACACCCGGTTTATCCAGGTCTACTTCACCAGTCAGCAGAAAATCCGGGATATCCTTTACACCGGCAGCTATCGCTTCTCTGACCGACAGCATCTGTTCATGTGGGTTTGGTCGTTCCGGCAAGGCTTTATCAGACGCAAGATACAGTACACAGCTCATATCAAATTCCTTTTCCCGTTTTTAAAGAAACGAATCGTTTACCTGTCAATCTTCCGCGTCTTCTCTCGCCCAGTCGAGTGCACGGGACACGGCTTTTTTCCAGCCGCGACGACGTTTTTTCCGGGTTTCTTCGTCCATATGCGGAAGGTAAGTATCGGCGATCTTCCTTGCAGCCAGCAGTTCTTCTCTCTGCCAGAAACTGACCGACAGCCCAGCCAGATAGGCTGCTCCCAGTGCAGTCGATTCAAACACCTCCGGACGGCAGACCGGCAACCCTAAAATATCTGCCTGGAACTGCATTAGAAAAGTATTTGCAGACGCGCCGCCATCCACCGACAGCGACTCAACCGGAGCGCCGGTATCGGCAATGATCGCTTCCAGCAGGTCAGCCGACTGATAAGCAATCGACTCAAGCGCCGCCCGAATAATATGGGCACGCTTGGTCCCACGGGTAATCCCGATCAGGATACCCCTTGCATACATATCCCAGTGCGGCGCACCCAATCCGGTAAATGCCGGTACCATATATACGCCGCCGGTATCCGCCACCTTGCGGGCATAATATTCCGAGTCAGCCGATTCACCGATAAACCGCATTTCATCCCGCAGCCACTGGACAACCGCACCACCGGTAAATACACTTCCTTCCAGTGCATAACGCGGCTGTGTTCCATCCGAAGCGGCAATCGTCGTAACCAGTCCGTTTTTGCTCTCGACCGGTTCGGAACCGGTATTCATCAGCAAAAAACACCCGGTTCCATAGGTATTCTTCGCCTGACCCTTTTCCCAGCAGCACTGACCAAACAATGCTGCCTGCTGGTCGCCTGCCACACCTGTAATCGGAATGGAAACACCATTAATGTGAGCAAACCCAAACATTCCCGACGATGGAAGCACTTCCGGCAGCATCTGAACCGGTATTCCGAGGCGCTCAAGAATCTTTTCATCCCACTTCCGGGTATGGATATTGAACATCATCGTCCGGGAAGCATTTGTGTAATCGGTCGCAAAAATCTCGCCGCCCGACAGTTTCCACATCAGCCAGGTATCCACCGTCCCGAAACAGAGTTCTCCTCGCTCTGCACGTTCCCTTGAACCCGGAACCTGATCGAGTATCCATGCAACCTTTGTCGCGGAAAAATAAGCATCAATCAACAACCCGGTCGACTGGCGGATGTATTCTCCCCAACCCTCACTCTCCAGCTGTTCGCACAGCGGCGCCGTCCGGCGGCACTGCCAGACAATCGCGTTATAAATCGGGCGTCCGGTATCTTTCTCCCACACGATTGTCGTCTCACGCTGATTGGTGATGCCAATTGCGGCAATCTCCTCCGCTTCCACTCCTGCCAGCAGCATCGCGTCAATCAATACGCCATACTGAGTTGCGTAAATCTCCATCGGGTCATGCTCAACCCAGCCTTCATGCGGATAATACTGGGTATATTCCCGCTGGGCAATCCGGACGATTTCCTGACTGTGATTGAAAATTACCGCACGTGAACTGGTTGTCCCCTGGTCGAGCGCAATCATATACTTTTTTTCCATGATCTGTCTCCTTAGCTGATAAAAATTGCTATTCTGCACGGGTCTCCAACCCGGCAGCCTTTCCGATTCTGTCTGTCTTTATTATAGCAAACCGAGCGGACTGGCGCAAGAGTATTTTATGAATATTGCATAAAAACATTTTATATCTGTCCCGCAATCCCAATGATAAAAGCCCGCATCGTTTCAAACGATACGGGCTTTTACAGATATTACAGACAGGTTATTTCAGCAGATTGGAGCTGATCGAAAAATCGTTTCCGGACGGTTCCATCAGCATACCGCCGGCAATGCCGATACGGATTTTGCCATGTTCTCCTTCAATGTGAACAGTGACAGTCTTACCGGAACGGGTCGCAGTAATGGTAAACTTATGCTCACCTGTCTGAGAAACCACGTCAGCAGATGCAGTTGCACCATCCCGCAGGCCGAAAATACGAATTTCGGGATTTTCCTCATAATCATAATCCGGACGGTCATCATGGCTGCCCAGTACCAGAATCGTGTTTTCACGGACAAACAGCGGCAAGGTAAAGTAATCATATTCACCCTTGTGCCAGCCGCCACCCTGTACTGTTTCTCCGGTAAACCAGTCGGTCCAGAGACCTTCCGGCAGGTAATATTCACCGATACTGTTCGGATTCATGATCGGTGCAACCAGAATGCTGTCGCCCAGCATATACTGAGTGTCAGCAAAGGGTGCTGTCCGGTC
>CALWWT010000223.1 GCA_944385325.1 uncultured Clostridia bacterium
AAAGCGCTGGCGGTATGGTTGGACGGAAAAGATTTTCCACCTTTTTTGTCAAGCAGCGGACGAATGGCAAGCTGTTCATACGGACGCTTGCGGTTAATTTTCTTTCGCAGCAGACTGGATGCCAGCAGACAGCCCGCCGGAAAAACCGTCGCACCGATCAAAGCGGACAGTTTTTCTACAGTAAATCCGGAGATAACCGTCTGCCAGCCCATCAAGCACAGCTGGACTGTATATACCGCAAAAAACAGGGGCGGCAGACCGCGTACAATCAGCGCCGCGATCTTTTCCCGTCTTTTATTGTTCCGCAGACAATGCAGTATCCTGTTATATTCCTGTTCGGTCCAGTGAAACAGGCTCAGCCGGTCAGTTCGGTTCATTCCTCAATTACCGACAGGATCTCCGGGACATTGGTTACCGTGTAAGTAACTGCAAGGTCGGTTGACTGTCCTTTGCGGTTGAGCCAGCAGCAGGGAATGCCATAGGCAACTGCGCCCTTGATATCGCTGGAAAGCGAGTCGCCGACCATCAGGACTTTTTCTTTATCCGGATAGCCAAGGCGACCCATCACAAAGTCAAAATATTCCTTCTGCGGTTTCTGGGAACCGGCTTCCTCCGAAACAAAGATACCGTCACACAGCTCTGCAAGTTCAGAGGTCGCCAGCCGGTTTTTCTGTACACGGGTCACGCCGTTGGTCGCAAGGTACAGTTTTGCACCCAACTCCTTGATTTTGCGGCAGAGTTCCAGTGCACCCGGCAGCAGGATATTGCCCTCTGCCAGACCATCCAGATAATCGCTGTTGGCTTTTACGCCATCACCAGTAAATCCAATCGCTTTAAAAAAGCGCGCAAACCGGTTGTCCAGCAGAAAGCTTTTGGTAATTTCACCCTTTTCAAACTCCAGCCACATGGCATCGTTGATGGTCTGATAGAGATGAACGTTGTCTTCTGTCCACGGAATGCTGTACATTGTAAATAGACGGTGCAGGGCATTTTCCTCTGCTTTGCCAAAATCAAAGACAGTATCGTCTGCATCCATCAGGATAATATCATATTTTCTCATATTATGCTCTCCCTTCAGTTATTTTCGGTCGGCGTGTCTGTATCCGGTTCACTGTTCGTTTGCGATTCGTCGGATACTGAGGTGTCGGAAGAAGTATCTTCTGATGATTCGCTGCTGGTTCCGGTGTCAAATACACTGCATTTCAGGTAAATCCCTTCTTCGGTGCAGCAGTACATCACGCCGTCCACCAGCAGAAACGGTACTGTATTGCCGCCGAAATTGCAGCTTCCATCAACAACTGGGAATGTATTCTGATCACCGGTGGTAACAGCTGTCAGCTCCTCAGAAGATTCCCCATCCGGACGTTCGGTCAACTGTTCAGAGGTGACCATATAATAGACATCTTCATACAAAAACAGCGGTGGATAGAGATAGTCAGCAGCTGTCATCTGCTTTTCAGAAAAGAAGATGGACACGACAGCGGTTGTGCCGCTGGTCAGAACCAGCAATACAACCAGAATAATACAAATGATCTGGGTAGTTTTGAGTTTGAGTTTTTTCTTTTCGGTTTGGGTCAGCCGGTGGGGAAGCAGGTTAAACTCTTTGCGCTGTGCCTCCTCATGTTTGGCAATCAGTTGAGCCGCGCGTCGGGTTTCAGTTTGATAGTTGCTGTTTTTCCCCTTGTTTTTTGCCATAATTTCTGTTCCTTTCCCAATCTGTGCGGAAAAATTTTCCGTATCGGTACAATACAGCTATTATAACGCAAACCGGGCGGTAAATCAACCGGACGGGATGTAAACATTCCGCAACAAAAAATCCCGAAAACCAGGTGGCTTTCAGGATTTTTAAAAGCTTATTTTTCAGCAGGATTGAACATCAAATCACGAATGTAGCGGATAGTGTATTCAACGCCCCATTCGCCCTTTTCACCCTGCCAGGTGCGGGAGTGCGGCTCGATCGACAGATAGCCGTCATATCCGTGTTTGTACAGGATACCAAAGAAGGCTCTCCAGTTGATCGAATCGATGCCGGCAGGCGGATTGTCATAATGGTTGACCTGAGGCAAGATCTCATGCATCAGCACTTCTTCCATTTCGGGATGCTGCTGGCACAGGTCTCTCAGCTTCCACATGAAAGGTTCGTTGGAATTGCCCAGCTGGACAACGCCCTTGATATGGACATAACCAAAACGGTCGCCCCATTCAAAAGCTTCCCGCAGATAAGCGCCCTTATCCCCACCGTGAACAAAGCTGTGCGAGGGGTCGTATTTGAGGTATAGACCGGGAACCTCATCCAGAACAAGCTTCCACTGTTCAGGCGTGGTAATGTAGTTGCCGCCCATGATGCAGTTGACGATGCAGGTCTTCATGCCGGCAGCTTCTGCTTCTGCGACGATCATTTTCAGCGCCGCAATGGCAGCAGTGATATTTTTATAATAGGTCAGCTGGGGGACATATGCAACGCTGCAAAGGTAATGTTTGGCGCCCAGTTCTTTGCCTGCCTTGATGATTTCACGGACATTGTTCCATTCTTCCTCGTTGACCGAACCGTCTTCATTGAGCAGATGGCTTGCCCAGCGACCGACAGCGCCGACTTCGATTCCGGTGCGGAGAGAAGCTTCCTTGAGCTGAGGAACGATTTCGCGGATCTGCTCGGTGGACATGCCGAAATATTTGGTGGGATTAAAATCCAGTTCGGCAAAGTCGAGACCGAGTTTTTTCAAATGGTCGAATTCTTCCGGCTGGGGACGAATGATCATACCGAGTTTCATTCTGAATAACTTCCTTTCCTGAGAACAAGCAATGTAAACGATTACATAACACAATTATAGTGCTTTTACCGTAAAAGTCAAGAGGGAAAATACAGATTTTGGCAGATTGTTCAGAATGACCTCTGCCGCTTTGTACACTGTAACAAAACAGCAGAGGTCATCCGCTCAACTTCTTCCGGTAAAGTCCCGATCAATGCTGATGACAGTAAAAATCCGGATACCGTTTTCTGTTTCCGGTATTTTATCTGTGACCTGTTTTCTGATTTCCTCATCCGTCAGTTTCAGGTCATGCGGAACCAGGATATCGAAGATCAGGTTATTATGACTGCTGCCGCTCACCAGGCGTACATCATGGATACTGCACCGGGAATCAATCGATTCGACCGCCAGCCGTGCGGTTTCGCGCAGCTGGTCAAGCAGCGGATTATGGGTATCAATCGGGTCAAGGTGAATGGTGACCATACAGGATAGCTTTTCTCCCAGCTCCCGTTCGATATTGTCAATCAGGTCGTGCAGATAAAACAGTTCTCCATCGCCGTCTACTTCGGCGTGAAGGGAGACCATGACCCGTCCCGGACCGTAATTGTGTACGATCAGGTCATGAATGCCGATAATTTCCGGATAAGACAGAACCGTCTGCTCGATCTCTTCGACAAATTCCGGTTCAGGCGGCTGACCCAGCAGCGGCGAAATGGTATCTTTGGCAGAATCAAAACCGGTTTTCAGAATCAGTACCGATACCAGAAGCCCGAGCCATCCATCCAGCGGAATCTGAAAATAACTGCCGATTGCCATGCCGATCAGGAGCGCAGTAGTGGAGATCGCGTCACTGCGGGAGTCGGCTGCGGTTGCTTTCATTGCTTCCGAATGGATTTTCTGTGCCAGAAAGCTGTTGAAATGCGCCATCCACATTTTGACCAGAATGGATGCAATCAGGATAACTGCTGGAAGTAATTCCAGCCCTACCAGTTCAGGCGCGCGGATTTTGCCGACCGAATCCAGCAGCAGCTGATATCCCATCATCAGGATGATAAACGAAACAATTAATCCCGAGATGTACTCAATCCGTCCATGACCGAATGGGTGCTCAATATCCGGTTTACGTCCTGCCATCCGGAACCCGACCAGCGTGACAATTGAAGAACCGGCGTCAGAAAGGTTGTTCAGCGCATCGGCAGTAATTGCAATCGAACCGGAAATCAGGCCTGCAATCAACTTTCCAAGGAACAGCATCAGATTCAGGATGATTCCCACACTGCCGGACATGGTACCGTATTGTTTGCGTACAGCAGCTTCATCGGTGCAGCCATTCAGCGGTTTGGTGACAAATTGGCGAATCAGTAAACGGATCAATAAAGACCACTCCTTTTTGAGCATTAACTTTTATTGTAAGATTATGCCAATTGATTGTCAAGATGTTAGACCCGGACAACCGTTCTGTATAAACAACAAAAATCCTGCCTCTCGTTAAAGAGGCAGGAACAGGCTGTCGATAAAATCAATCGCTCGTTCTCTTTTTCCGCCATTGCTATGCTTCGCATGGGCAATGGCTACGTTTTTTTATGGGGTTGCGCGCCAAGGCGCGCCCAGGGAAGGCTTTCCTAGAAAGCCGTACAGTTTGCTGGCAAACTGTCTGGTTCGCAACGCGAACCGTCCGCCCCTGCCCCTGCTATTCTCTAAAAAAGGTTTTGTCTAATCTTAAGCAGTCGGTTTGCCAATCTCAAAAATGTTTTTCGACAGGCTCATCCTGCCTCTCGTTAAAGAGGCAGGAAAAAAGAACAGCAAACAGTCAGTCATAAATTCCGGTCGACAGATAACGGTCGCCGCCATCGGGCAGCAGGGCGACAATCGTTTTCCCTTCATTTTCCGGCAGGGAAGCCAGCTCAACAGCAGCGTAAACCGCGGCTCCCGACGAGATACCGATCAGGATTCCTTCGGCACGGGAAAAATCATGCGCACTAGTTTTTGCCTGATCGTCGGTGATGTCCATCACCTGGTCGAGGATATCCCGGTCAAGCAGTTTTGGAATAAAGTTTGCGCCAATTCCCTGAATCCCATGGGAAGCGGCTTTCCCCTGTGTCAGCAGTGGAGAGGACGCCGGTTCAACGCCGATAATCCGGATATCCGGGTTTTGTTTCTTGAGGTAACGTCCGGTGCCGGTGATCGTGCCGCCGGTTCCGATACCGGCAACAAACAGATCGATTTTCCCTTCGGTATCCTGCCACAGCTCCGGACCGGTTGTTTCGTAATGGGCGCGTGCATTAGCGGGATTTTCAAACTGACCGGCAATCATACTGCCGGGAATTTCCTGATGCAGCTCTTCAGCTTTTTTGATAGCACCGGCCATTCCTTCCTTACCGGGTGTCAGGATCAGCTTTGCGCCGTACGCTGCCAGCATTGCCCGGCGTTCAGCACTCATCGAGTCGGGCATGGTCAGGATGGTTTGATATCCGCGGCTGGATGCGATGCTTGCAAGGCCGATACCGGTATTACCGGAAGTTGGTTCAATAATAGTGCTGCCGGGTTTCAGCAGTCCGCGCTGTTCTGCGTCCAGTATCATATACAGAGCGGCGCGGTCTTTGACCGAACCGGCGGGATTGAAGTATTCCAGCTTGACAAGAACTTTTCCGTACAGCTTTTTTGTGGCGGTGAAGCGCTCAGGATACAGCAGCGGAGTGTTCCCAATCATTTGACTTGCGGAATGATAGATCATACAGATACCCCTTCCTTTGGTTGTTTTATATCTGTTTAACGGACAGATACCGCACTGTTTTGCAGATTGTACAGGCAGTAGGGTCCGTAAATTACAGTATTTTTCCCGTCGTCCAGAATGAACGAATCATCAAACAGCCCATAAATAGGCGCATGGACAGACGCCTCCAGTATATCGTCCAGATGCTCGGCATTGACTGGGTCCAGATGCGGTTCGATATTGATCCCGACCAGCCCAAGCCCCTGGTAGATCGCCATTTCAGGCGCGTTGTCATAGATATTTCTTGCCAGGACTACCCGGTCAGCCATATTGATCGACCCGGCGCTCATGCCGATAATAATTCCATCAAATCCCATCAGCTGTTCCCGCAGATGGTACTCCTCAAAGCTGACGATCTGCCGCAGGGTATCTCCGCCGCTCAGCCAGATCACCTGTGCGTCACGAATATATCCTTCTGCCTGAAGAGGAGAAACAGTATGGTCAATAATACGCAGTTCCGAAAACAAAATGCCAATTTCGCCAAACTGGCTGCGGATGCGTTCAGCCCATCCGATATTCCCATGCGGATCATCGAAATCTGAAGCGATAAAAACCAGATTGCCGGCATCGACCTGTGGCAGATATTTTTTTAAAGCCTGTTCAAAAGCAGGCGTAAAACCATTATTAAACGCACTTGTCAGAAAACAAACAGCCATTTTCCCTTTCCCCTTTCAAAAAATGGGGAGACAGCCTGTCCCAGCCGTCGTCCCCAATCGATGTGCATGGCTTAAATGCGTCCGCCGGATGCCAGTTCAAATCCTTCCTTGAGTTCTCCGATCAGTGAGAAGCATTTTCCGGTACCGATACCGACACAGGAAATCGGGTCGCGTGCAATCTGGACGCGGATACCGGTCACGTCTTGGATCAGCCGGTCAAGACCTCTCAGCTGCGCGGTGCCGCCGGTCATCAGGATGCCCTCATTCAGGATGTCGCCAGACAGTTCCGGCGGCGTTTTTGCGAGCACCTGCTTAACCCCCAGCACCAGTTCATCGGCATGGGGACGCAGCACATCGGCAAGCTCGGTCTGGGTGACGGTGATTTCTTCCGGGATGCCGGTGATCAGGTTGCGCCCGCGGATGGTCGCACGGATACCGGTTTCCGGGAGATATACGCAGCCGATATCCTTTTTCAGCTGTTCGCCGACCGTCGTGCCGATTGCCAGCTTGTAGGTGTTTTCGATATACCGGACGATTGCGTCATCAAAGGTATTGCCGGCAATTTTCAGCGACGCAGAGACGATAATGCCGCCCATCGAAATGACGGCAATATCTGTTGTTCCGCCGCCCAGATCGACCATCATCCGCCCCACCGGACGGGTAACGTCAATACCTGCGCCGATAGCTGCCGCAATCGGTTCGTCAATCAGATAGACCTTTCTTGCACCTGCGCTCAGAGCCGCTTCGACAACTGCTCTTGCTTCCACGCGGGTGATCGCCGAAGGAATGCAGATCGCAACCCGCGGACGGGTCAGAAAACCGCCTGCAACCTTACGGACAAATTCCCGAATGAGGAATTCGGTAAATTCATGGTTGGAGATAACGCCTTCCCGTACCGGGCATTCGATCTGAATATAAGCGGGAGCACGCCCCATCATCCGCAGGGCTTCATGACCGACTGCCACCACTTCACCTGTACGGGTGTTATATGCGACAACACTGGGCTCTTCCAGTACAATACCCTTTCCGGGACGATAGATAATGATTTTTGTGGTACCGAGGTCTATGCCGAGATCGACAGGCATGGCGGCGCCTCCTTTTTAGTCAGAATAGTAATGCTCTTTTATTTTGTCTATTATACTCCAAAACAGCGCTGCATGCAACCAACCAGAATAAAATAACAGCCGGCTGGTGCGAAGCGCCAACCGGCAGAGCTTGTCGAAAAACGTTTTTGGGATTGGCGAATCGACTGCTCAAGATTGAACAACCTATTTTTAGAGAACAGTAGGTCCAGGGGCGCAGCCCCTGGGCGCGCGTAAGCGCGCAACCCCACTCAAAAACGCAGCCATTGCCGCGGTAAGCGGCAATGGCGGAAAAAGGGGACGAGCGATTGACTTTATCGACAGCCTGGGGGAACCATGGAAACATGGTTCCCTTTCTATTTATATAGAAAGAGCCGGAGAAGTCTGTTCACAGCAAAAGCTGTGACAAAACTTCTCCGGCTCTGACTTTACCGGGATTTTAAAGATACCGCTCAGCCGGTTACGGGACTGGCAGTGATCATCTTGATCAGTTCGCGTACAGCGGTACGCTGGGGTCTTGCGGTATCCTCGATCAGGCTGATAACCCTGTCCGGGAAGGATTCAGCAAGCTGAATACGATATACCTCTCCCCTTTCAATCGACTCAGCGGCGAGTTTTTCCGAGTAAAAGCCGATGCCGAGATTATGCCGCACCATCGGCAGCACCTGGTCCATCGTTGCAGTCTCCATATCGACATGGAACGGGCAGTCGTACTTAAGGAACAGCCGCTGATAAAAATGGAAGGTACTGGTATCAGCCCCCGGGCAGATCAGCGAATAATGGGACAGGTCACGCAGATGGCAGACCTGTTCGGAGAGGTGCCAGAACTTGGTTCCGCCGAGCAGGATTTCCCGGAAATGCATCAGCGGAGTAGAGCGCAGGTTACCCGATGCCTGAAACGGCGCGGTAATCGCGGCACAGTCGAGCAGTCCTTTCTGGAGCGCGTCGATCGACTGAGGGGTCGTATAGTTGAAAATGCGCAGCCGGACACCGAGATACCGCTCATGGAATGCGCTCAGCCGTTCGAGCAGCAAGAGGTTCAGTGCGGTTTCGCTCGCGCCGATGGTGACAATCCCCTGCTGCATGCCGACCTCACGGTGGACTTCTTCTTCACCCAGGCGGATCTGTTCGACGGCGGTCGCGACATGCTCATACAGCCGCTGACCCTCAGGGGTCAGGGTGATGCCGCGATTGGAACGGATAAAGAGCTTGCAGCCGAGTTCATGCTCCAGGATATTCATGCACCGGGTGATATTGGGCTGGTTGTTGTCAAGCGCTTCGGCAGCACGGGTGAAGCTGGAATACTGGGCAACAGCGTAAAAAATACGATAATAGTCATATGTTATCGCCATGGATATCCACTCCTTGCGGTTTTGATAGGGTTTTTGGATGAATTTTGTGTGAAGAAGAAACGACAAACTGTTGCAGATGCCATACAAAATTTATATCATATATATATCAAAAATACTTTTTACACTTTGCCACAACTAGAGTATACTATAAGTATGCCAAAAATTCAATCATTTTCCGTTTTCTGTGTTTGATTGGAAAAATGTTTTGATTTTTTTCAATTTCTGACAAAAATCGGAAAATCAAATACTGGCATGAAAGATGAGTTGCCTTCAGTGGCTGCCACTGGACGGCAGGAAGGAGATTGCCTATGAACAAAAGCAAAAAAAGGACCCTGATTGTTATCTGGATTCTGATCGTAGCCGCGCTGGGCGCCGGATGTGTACTCACCGGGCTTGGCGGCGAAAAGGCAGAGACAATTCAGGAAACGATGCGGGACGCGGTTCTGCACGAGTCCAATCAGATCAGCCTTTTTGGTCTGAAAGACGTCAACCCCGCACTGATCTCGGGAATGGTCGTAACGGTCGTGCTGCTCATTGCAGCGGCGCTGATCCGGATCTTCGCGATTCCGCGGTTTCGCTATGTGCCCGGAAAATTCCAGATGGTGATCGAACAGGTCGTCAGCCTGTTTGACAATCTCGCAAAAACCAACAGCCCGTGGAGACATGGATTCCTCGGTGCCTACATCTTCGGGGCAGGTTGCTACATTTTTGTCGGAACGATATTTGAGCTGTTCGGATTCCAGGCTGTTACAACCGGCGGACATTCGATCGCGCTGCCGGCGCCGCTGTCGGACGTCAACGCAGCGATCGCGATGGGATGCCTGTCCTATCTGGTCATCATGTCGGGCGGCATTGCCGGCAACGGCGTCAAGGGCATCGGTAAGACGCTCAAAGAGTTCTCGCTGCCGATCTCGATGAGCTTCCGACTTTTCGGCGCACTGCTGAGCGGTCTGCTGGTCACCGAGCTGGTATACTATTACATCCACCTCAGCTTTGTACTGCCGGTCGTTGTCGCGGTACTGTTCACCCTGCTGCACGCGCTGATCCAGACCTACGTTTTGACGATGCTGACCGCGCTGTATTACGGCGAAGTTTCCGAGCCGGCGCGCAATGCTCATAAGGAAAAGAAAGTCAAATCCGCAGCCTGAGCTGCCCCATACAAATCAACTGGAGGAAATAAACATGAATAAAGTTATGAACAAAACCCTGAAAGTCCTGCCCGCAATCCTTCTCGCCGTCATTATCGGCATGATCGTCATGATGATCCCGGCATTTGCTGAGGGCGACAGCAAAGACACTTCTGCCACCACCACTTCCGCTTCCCAGACCATCGAGAGCCAGGAAGAATCCGCCGCTGACAACAGCCTTGGCATGAAGGCTTTGGGCGCCGGTATCGCAATCGGTCTTGCAGCATGCGGCGGTGCGATCGGTATGGGCAGCTCGGTCGGCAAATCTGTTGAAGGCATTTCCCGTCAGCCTGAGGTTGAAAGCAAGATCAGAACAACGCTGATGCTGGGTCTGGTCTTTATCGAGACTGCGATCATTTACGCACTTCTGGTCGTCATCCTGATCATCTTTGTCCTGTAACGGCAGAGTAATCGCAGCTGAAATGGAAAGGAATGGTCAAACACATGAATATCCCGCTGAATATCGACTGGCAGCAGATTTTGCTGCATCTGTTTAACTTTGCAATCCTGGCCGGCGGTCTTTACTTTTTGCTGTACAAACCGGTCAAGGACTTTATGGACAAACGCACCGCTTATTATAAGGAAATGGACGAGCAGGCTGCCGCACGCCGTGCAGAAGCCGACCAGCTGGTCAAAGAGCGTGAAGCACAGCTTTCCGGTGTTGAGGAAGAGATCCGCGCCCGCCGTGCCGAAGCGCAGGCAGAAGCTGACCGTGCCGCACAGCAGCAGCTGGACGAAACCAAAAAGCAGGCTGAAAAGATTCTCGCAGAAGCCAAAGCAAACGCTGACCGTGAACATGACCGGATGATGAACGCTGCAAAGCGTGAATTGAGCGAGCTGGTCGTTGCGTCTGCCGAAAAAGCGATGAGAGAGAGCAAAACCGATTCTTTCGACCAGTTTTTGAACATTGCCGAGGGAGGGAACGCGCATGACGGAGCGTAATACCAACCAGCAAACCGCCATTATCCGCAGCAGCAAAGCCCCTACCGAAGAGCAGCGCAAGCGCCTTGCCGCCCTGTTAAGCAAAAAATACGGGCATCCGGTTTCCCTCCAGTGGGAGATGGACCCGTCGCTGACCGACGGGTTCCGGATGCAGGTCGGCGATGATGTATACGACTGGAGCATTGAAGGGCGTTTGCAGCAGTTCCGGGAAAAGCTGGACGGGCTGACCCCCGACAGCGACAACATCATGCCGCTGTTCAAAGAGACGCTGAAAAACTTCACGCCGGACATCTACCCGGAGGAAGTCGGCACCGTCCTGACGGTCGGCGACGAGATCGCGACGGTATCCGGACTGGAACATGCGACTTACGGTGAAATTCTGCTGTTCTCTTCCGGCGTCAAGGGCATGGTACAGGATTTGAAGCGCGGCGAGATCGGCTGCATCCTGTTCGGCTCGGAGGAAGAGATTTCTGAGGGAAGCATCGTCCGCAGAACCGGCAAGACCGCCGGTATTCCGGTCGGCGACGAATTTTTGGGCAGAGTTGTGGACGCGCTGGGCGTGCCGATGGACGGCAAGGGCGAGATCAACGCCGCCGGTTACCGTCCGATCGAGATGCCTGCACCGGAAATTATCGACCGCCAGCCGGTCAACGAACCGATGGAGACCGGACTTTTGGCAATCGACTCAAAGTTCCCGATCGGACGCGGGCAGCGTGAGCTGATCATCGGCGACCGCCAGACCGGTAAGACGGCGGTTGCGCTGGATACCATCCTGAACCAGAAAGGCAAGGACGTTGTCTGCATTTACGTTGCGATCGGTCAGAAGGCAAGCTCGGTTGCCCAGCTGGTTGAAAACCTGACCAGACGCGGTGCAATGGAGTACACCATTGTCGTCAACGCTTCGGCAAGTACCCCTGCTTCGATGCAGTATATCGCACCCTACGCCGGATGCGCGCTCGGCGAATACTTTATGTATCAGGGACGCGACGTCCTGATTGTATACGATGACCTCTCCAAGCACGCGATTGCCTACCGTGCGCTGTCGCTGCTGCTGGAACGTTCTCCGGGACGTGAGGCGTATCCTGGCGACGTATTCTATCTGCATTCCCGTCTCTTGGAACGTTCTGCCCGCCTTTCGGACGAAAAGGGCGGCGGAAGCATGACTGCCCTGCCGATCGTTGAGACACAGGCAGGCGACGTTTCGGCTTATATCCCGACCAACATCATTTCCATCACCGACGGTCAGATCTTCCTGGAAAGCAGCCTGTTCTTCTCGGGTCAGCGTCCTGCGGTCAACGTCGGTCTGTCGGTATCCCGTGTCGGCGGCGCCGCACAGACTAAGGCGATGAAAAAGGCAGCAGGTGCAATCCGTCTGGATCTGGCGCAGTACCGTGAGATGGAAGTCTTCACCCAGTTCTCGAGCGACCTTGACGAAGCGACCAAACGCCAGCTGACCTATGGTCAGGGTCTGATGCGCCTGCTGCGTCAGCCGCAGTACCACCCGATGGCCCAGCACCAGCAGGTCATCACGCTGGTAGCGGCGCTCGGCCATGTGATGCAGAACCTCACAGTCGACCAGATTCCGGGATTCCAGCAGCTGCTGATGCAAACGGCAGAAAAAGAAGCCGCTTCCCTTTGCCAGCGGATCGACGGCGGACGTCTTTCGGACGACGACCGGGAGGAGATCCTCAGACTGGCGCAAGGGTGCATGAAAAACTATCTTGAAACCTTAAACACGGCAGAAAAGTGCGGTGATTGATCATGGCGGGCACAAAAGAAATCAAAAC
>CALWWT010000224.1 GCA_944385325.1 uncultured Clostridia bacterium
GTCGCTGACCTGTGCAAAAATGCTGTGAAACTCGGTCTGTCGGTTTTTGCGCTGACCGACCACTGCGACATGATCGACGGGATCGCACCCGACGCACTTATCAGCCATATTACCGGTTCTGTCAATGAGCTGACCGCCTGGCGTGAAGCCCATCGTGATACCAGCTGCCGGATGCTGATCGGCATCGAACTGGGCGACCCGCTGGAAAATCCGCCGCTTGCGGAAGAAATGCTGGCGCTCTGCCCATATGACGTGGTCATCGGGTCGATCCATACCGACGGCGTGACCGACTATTATTTCGGCGACTACCGCGAGACGCCCGAACAGGAACTGAATGAGAGCCTGATCCGGTATTTCAACCGGCTGTGCGAGATGGCAGAGTGGGGAAAGTTTGACGTACTGGCGCACATCACCTACCCGCTGCGGTATATCATCGGCGACTACGGACGGCAGCTGAATCTTGAACGGTTCCAGCCGCTGATCGACCGGCTGTTTTACACGATTATCCGCAAAGGCATCGCCCTTGAAGTCAACACCAGCGGGCTTCGCCAGAAAATCAACGCGACTCTGCCGGATGAAGAGCTGCTGCGGCGGTATTACGGTCTTGGCGGACGGCTGGTCACGATCGGTTCGGACGCGCACAAGCTCCGGGATATGGCGTTTGGCATCGACGAAACCGAAGAGATGCTGCGCAGAATCGGATTTGAAGAAATCGTATGGTTCGAGCGCCGCGAGATGCGCAAAATGCCGCTTTGATATCAAATGATCGATCATACAACGGTCATACGGCAGCACAGCCCGTTGACCACCGGCGACAGAAAGGAATGACGATATATGAACAGAAGCAAAACGCGCTTCCTGGCGCTCCTGCTCACAGCGCTCCTCTCTGCGGGGATGCTCAGCGGGTGTGTCGCCAAGCTGGACGAGCTGACCGACAAGGCTATCAACGCTATCGGCTCTAGTGTTTCAGACGCGATGGAAGACGTGGACGTCAAGGAAACGCTGAGCAATTTCAGCAGCAAGATCGACCAGATGCTCGGCGACATGCCGGAGACGAACAGCGCGCTGAAAGACGCAGTCTCCTCGATCACCTCCTCGATCGCAAATGACGTTTCGTCCGCCTCCCAGCCTGCCGAAGACGCGGACACCTCCGCCAGCGAAGCGGCAGATGTCACCGTCACCGAGGACGGCAGCTACACCGGCAAGGACGAAGTAGCCGCCTACCTGCACACCTACGGGAAACTTCCGTCCAACTACCTGACCACCGAAGCGGCAAAAGCGCTCGGATGGGATGGAGACAGCGACCTGTGGGCAGTCCAGTCGGGTGCGGCGATCGGCGGCGACGAGTACGCAAACCTCGCCGGGCTGCTTCCGGCAGCCGACGGACGCAGCTGGAAACAATGTGATGTCGGGTACAATGGCGGCACAC
The DNA here is from genome assembly GCA_944385325.1 of uncultured Clostridia bacterium. GTDB lineage: Bacteria > Bacillota > Clostridia > Oscillospirales > Ruminococcaceae > Faecivivens. The sequence continues at coordinate 1,430 of CALWWT010000224.1, forward strand.
GCGGATCGGAACGGCTGGTGTATTCCAGTGACGGGCTGATCTATTACAGCGCCGACCGGTTCACGACGTTTGAGGAGATTGTATTCTGATAGGTTTCTGAGGGAATTGCGCATGAATTATGCGCAGTTCCCTTTTTGATTATTTTTGTTTTTTGAATAGCAAGAAAGCCATACCGACAGGTTGATATCCGCTATGACAGCGAATATTCTTGCGGTATGGCTTTTTCATATTCCGTTTAAACCTGCCCAACCCATTTATCAAGGCTGGCAACTATCTCGAATACAGGACACCGGAGCACTATATTGGAGATTCCGCCGCTTTACTCGTTGGATGGTGGTCGAAGCTTTTAACTGCTGAGCACTATTTGGGAGAGTAAACGTCGGCAAACAGGGAGCACAGGCACTGTGCCGTCGCACGACTGTCCACCGGACAGTCGACGAGGGGCAGAGAGTGCGAACCGTCAGCGCCGTGCCGGCCCACGTAGTTCCAGTGAGTGCGTAATCGATAGTTTACAGCTCGCTCGTTTATGGAAAAAGCCCGCATCGAGCGGACTTTTTCCAGGGGAAACCCCTTGCTAGGTTTTCCCCATTCCCCTTCCTGAGCCAGGAACGGCGAACACAAATCGTCAGATAGTGCTTATCGGTAGCTTCCAGAGGGCCAGCCCTCTGGACTCCCGCGATTTTTTGAAAAAAATCGAGTAAAACTTTTTTGATATTATCGTACCCACATTGTGCGTAACTTCGGGCCGACGCTCTGCGCGTCGGTCGAACAGACGGGTAGTGTGTACGCACAATCTCTCTACGTCCGAGCGTGATCGAAGCCGTCGAGTGCTGAGCACTATAGGCGTGGTATCACATCGGCATCAAGGGAGCACAGGCACTGTGCTCAATCCTCGTCGGGATCGTCTTTGAAGAGGTTCTTGCCGTGGCACTTCTTGTATTTCAGACCACTGCCGCAGGGACACGGGTCGTTCCTGCCGATCTTCTGCACACGGACAGGCTGCTTTTTGGGCGCTTCCCCATTCTCACCGGCAAGACCGGCAACCGTATCCCGCATCAGGCTTTCCGGGCTGCGGGAAACCATCTTCGGCATCTTCGGTTCCATCTGGGCAACATCGGCGCCGCCGGGACCACGCATCTGCTGTGCTTCGGTACCGTCGGAATCCTCAGCGACAGCAATATTTTCATTCGGGTCAAGCTGGACAGCCTGACTTCTGGGCGCGAACTTGACCTGCATGGTCAGCAGCATCCGGACGGTATCCTCACGGATCGCGGCGACCATCGCGTCAAACATCTCAAAGCCCTCGATACGGTACTCAACGACCGGGTTATGCTGCGCGTAGGAACGCAGATAGATACCCTGTCTCAGCTCGTCCATATTGTCGATATGGTCCATCCACTTCTGGTCGACGTTCTGGAGCAGGATGCGGCGTTCCATGGTACGCATGAATTCCTTGCCGTAAGCGACGTCCTTTTCTTCGTACTTGGCGATTGCCTTTTCATCCAGCATCTTGATGATATCCTTCTTGGATACCTCAGCCAGTTCGTTGACATCGTCATACCGCAGGTCGTCCTTGTCGGTGATAACGCCCATGTAATGGTCGCGCAGACCATCCAGGTTCCAGTTATCATGGATTTCGGTATCCGGCAGGTACTGGTCAACAGTGGACTCGATTGTCTCATGAATCATCGAGAGGATATAGCCGTGGCAGTCCTCACCATCCAGGACCTTGTTGCGCTGTTCATAGATCAGCTCGCGCTGTTTATTCAGAACATCGTCAAACTGCAAAACGTTGCGGCGGATGGTAAAGTTCCGACCCTCGACCTTTTTCTGAGCCTGTTCGATCGAGTTGG
>CALWWT010000225.1 GCA_944385325.1 uncultured Clostridia bacterium
TTTGAGATTGTCGAAAAACGTTTTTGGGATTGGCAAATTTACTGCTCAAGATTGGACAAACCCTTGTTTAGAGAACAGCAGGTGCAGGGCGCAGCCCTGCGCGCGCCTTGGCGCGCAACTCCATAAAAAAACGCAGCCATTGCCCATGTGAAGCATGGCAATGGCGGAAAAAGAGGACGAGCGATTGACTTTATCGACAGCCTGAGAGCCTGGATCGCGATGATTCAGGCTCTTTGTCTGTTGTTTTCAAAAAATCCATCCAGCAGCCATCGTCAGCAGGTAAAGCACCGGCTGGTGCAGCAGATAAATAATCAGCGAATGCCGTCCTATCCATCCAAGCGCCGGTATCCCCAACTTCCACCACCGTCCATTAAATCCCAGACGCTGGCAGAGCCGGCAGCCAAAATAGCCGGTCAAAAACAGGAAATACCACGGAAGCAGCGGGAAATAATCTGTAGACATAAATCCGGGTTCGGTAAAGCCCAGAAAGGTCATCCCAAGCCCCTTATACAGCACCTGCGGCAGCGGCAGGAAGAATATCCCTTTTATGCCAAACATGCCGTCACCGACCCACCTGGTCAGCCAGAACAGCAAAAAACTTGCCAGTATCCCGGCTCCCGGCGGAACTTTCCGAAGCAGCCGGTTCAATAATCCTGTCAGGATCATGCAGCTGCCCAGCAGCGTCAGCACCCCAAATACCACCCGGTTTTGGGGCATAAAGACAAGTGTCGCCGCCGTCACCAGCGCTCCGGCGCCGAAGACCACAAACCCGCGCCGGACAGGATGATTCCCCAGCGGCAGGCAGAATCCTGAAAGGAGAATAAATGTCCAGCAGACGCTCTGCTGCCAGATAAACGCGCCTGTTCCGTGGTACCATTCCCACTCGATTCCGGCGATAAACACCATATCCCAGGCAGCATGATATAAAATCATGCTTACCAGCGTAATCCCGCGCAGTGTATCCAGCACCGACAGCCGCTGTCGCGGCGCCGCCTCCCTTTCCAGAAAAACTCCTCCTTCATTTATGCAAATCGGGGTACCGTCGATTGGATGACGGTGCCCCGAAACCGCATTATACCGAATGAATATCCCTTGTCGCAATCAGCGGTACACCCGTTCCGCACAGGTCCTCGATCACAACCTGTCCAATCGATACCGGAGCCGGTATGCTCACCGCATTGACCGCACGCATTGCCTCAAACAGCAGTTCTTTCGGGATATCGCCTTTTGTCCGCACCGGACACAGCGGAAGGTGACCGCCGCTGACCTTAACCGTTGAAGTCAGTACCCTGCGCGGCGCGGTCATTTCCGTCTCGGCGTACTTTGCGCCGCGCGGACAGGTATTGCCGGTCACACTGACAAACTTCCCGTCGTCCATCGTCACCTTAAGGGTGCAGCCGATCGGGCAGACAATGCAGGTCAGTTCTCTGATCGTTTCGCTCATCCCGCTCACCTCTTTTCCAGCCGGACAGTCAGCTGCCCGCTATCCAACCCCGACAGTGTTTCCGCCTTCAGGGTCACTGATTCCATCTCACCGGGCAGCAGCTTGGGACGCATCCCTTTATACAGCACCTTTTCGCCGCATTCGACAATGACCGCCGCTTTCTCGACGACCTCACCCACACGGAAAAACAGCCGTACATCCTCATCCGCCGGCAGAGAAACCGTCTGCGGCACAACATACCGGATGACGCCCTGCGGACGCACCGCCAGCTTCACACCGGCGTGGTCACCTTCTGCCAGCCATCTGGCAGCACCGGCGCCTGCCAGTTCCGCTTCAGCCGATACAAAGTCGACCAGATCATGTACATGCAAAACGTTGCCCGCGGCAAATACGCCCGGCATTTCGGTTTCACGGTTTTCACCGACCACTGCACCGCCGGTGACCGGGTCAAGCGGTATACCAGCCTGACGGGTCAGCTCATTTTCCGGGATCAGTCCGCAGGAAAGCAGCACGGTATCACATGCAAAATACTGTTCGGTTCCCAGAATCGGGCGCCGCTTTTCATCCACCTGGGAAATCGTTACGCCGGTCACACGTTCCTTACCGTGAATCTGGGTAATGGTATGGGAGAGCAGCAGCGGAATATCAAAATCCCGCAGGCACTGCTGAATATTGCGCGACAATCCGCCCGAATAAGGCATCAGTTCGGCGACGACCTCGACCTTTGCGCCTTCCAGCGTCATCCGGCGCGCCATGATCAGCCCGATATCGCCGCTGCCAAGGATAACCACCTTACGTCCGGGCATAAAGCCCTTGATGTTGACAAATTTCTGTGCGGCACCGGCGGTATAAATGCCAGCCGGACGGGTTCCCGGGATATTCAAAGCCCCTCTTCCGCGTTCGCGGCATCCCATCGCCAGCACCACTGCACGCGCTTTCAGACGAATCAGACCGTGCGCCGAACTGACGGCAGTGATCTCCTTACGTCCGTCCTCCATCCGGTGCAGCGTCAGAACCATTGTCGATAACAGCGACGGGATTCCCAGCTCTGCCACCTTTTTTGCAAACCGTGCGGCATATTCCGGTCCGCTCAGTTCTTCACCAAAGCGATGGATACCAAACCCGTTATGGATGCATTGCAGCAGGATTCCGCCCAGTTCAGGCTCTCTCTCCAGAATCAGGATATCCTCAGCTGCCACGCCGTTTTCCACAGCCGCAGCCGCAGCCGCCAGTCCTGCCGGACCGCCGCCGATAATCACCAGTTCCCTTTCCATCTCCGCACCGATCTCACGCATCCAGATCACCTTCCTTTGCCTTGCCGACCAGCAGCCGGGAACCGCCTCCGCATTTGGTCACCTGTTCTGCCGGTATTCCCAGTTCCTTTGCAATAATCTCCACCGCCTGCGGCGTACAGAAGCCGCCGTTGCAGCGTCCCATCCCGGTACGGGTACGGCGCTTGACACCATCGAGGTCATGCGCAGGCGGGTTCTGATGCAATGCCCGGACAATTTCACCCGCGGTAACCGTCTCGCAGCGGCAGATGATCTGACCAAACCGCGCATCTTCTGCAATCAGCTTGCGGCGCTCCTCGATATCCATCTCCCTGAAACGCGGAATCGGGCGGCGGTAGGGATTAAAGTCCGCTTTTTCTTTCAGCTGCACGCCCATTTCTTTCAGCAGGCTGACCACATATTCTGCAATCGCAGGCGCGGAAGACAGCCCGGGCGATTCAATACCGGTGATCTCCACCAGCTGAGGCTGATTCTTAGAAGGTTCAATCACAAAATCATGCGCTGTTGAGCAGGAACGCAATCCAGTAAAACTGGTGATCACCGCGCGCAGATTGACACCCGGCACCGATTTGGAAGCAAGCCTTGCAACGGTAGCAAGACCTTCGGCAGTCGTTGCGGTATCTTCCCTGTCTTCCCGGTTTTCAGAAGTCGGTCCGAGCAGAAGGTTGCCGTCCACCGTCGGCGTGACCAGAATACCCTTTCCCATCGCCGACGGGCACTGGAAGATCGTGTGGGAAACCATTGTTCCCTGATCGCGGTCCAGCAGCAGATATTCGCCGCGCCGTGGGAAGACATGATAGTCTGTGTCTCCCAGTATCGCCGCTACACGGTCACTGAAAAGCCCGGCGGCATTGACGACCACTTTAGCCTGCACCTCATTTCCATCCGCGGAAACGAGCGTCCAGACACCATTCTCAAAATGTGCTTCCACCACTTCAAAACCGGTGAACAGCTGCACACCGTTATCCATCGCATTGCCAGCCGCCGCGATCGTCAGCTCATACGGGCATACGATGCCGCCGCTGGGCGCAACAAGCGCCGCAACGACCTCGCCGGAAACATTCGGTTCCAGCGCGCGCGCTTCATCGCCCGACACGATCTTTACGCCGGGCACACCATTTTTGATTCCGCGCTCAAGCAGTACCTGCAATGTCCCTGTGTCCTCTTCATTAAAGCCGAGCACCATCGACCCATTGCGTTTGAATGGTACCGACAACTGCTGCGCCAGTTCATCCATCATCGCGTTTCCCCGGACATTCATCCGTGCCATCACGCTTCCGGGCTGGCAGTCAAAACCTGCATGAATGATCGCTGAATTTGCCTTGGAAGTCCCCATTGCCACATCGTCTGCCTTTTCAAGCATACAAACGTCCAGCTCATATCTGGAAAGTTCCCTTGCGACCAGTGCGCCGACAACGCCTGCACCGATCACTGCAACGTCCATCATTCACCCCACATCCTTTCATTTTACATACGCTTTGCCGGGCGGCACCTAAACGGTCATACCCACCGGGCAGTAAATACAAATTCATTGTAATCAAATCCAGCAGCATTGTCAATCACTTCCGACTTTAAACTGCCAAATTTACATAAACCATCCAAAAGCGGAGCAGCAGCCTTTCAGCCACCACTCCGCCTGATCCAATCGATATATCAAATTTATCCGGATACGCTTTCTGTACTATTGGACAAACTGCTGGTCTCAGATGAACCATCCGAACTTTCCGAAGAAGAGGTTCCGCTTTCACCTTCCGAAGAAGCACTGCTGCTCAGCAAGCCACTTCCGGTATTCTGACCGCCCAATTCAACGACCGTTACAAATCCGCCTTCATTGGTGCCCGAAATGGTATAGCTCTTGCCGGAAATGACCGGGACATCGGTCGAAGCGCCTGCACCAGCTGTATAATAGATCAGATAGCTGCTGCCCGATTCAGAGGTAAACTCATATGGATTGGTGCTGTCATGCAGCTTGAGCATCTCGATATACTCTTCCAGGCAATAGCCGCCTTTGGTGATTGCCTCAGCATGTACGGTGCCGACATAACGGTAATGCCATGGTTCGGAAATAATACCGGTAATACTGGACTTTTCTTCGGTATACCGGACAATAAAACCGTACTTGTAGCAATTTCCCACCAGCCACGCAAAATCTCCCGTTCCATCCAGATAATTGTTTCCGGAAGTGGACTGATACGAAAGGTCAAGCGCGTATCCGGTATGATGTTCGCTGCAGCCCGGCTTGGAAACCGAATCAGAAGTTGCGAGTCCGCTGGATGCAAGATCTGCATCATACAGCTGCTGCTGATACGAGACATCCCGGTAAGCACTCGTTAGCAGAACAGAACCGTTTCCGGTCGCTGCCCTGAATGCGTCCATCATATTGTTCATAGCCGTTACAACCGGCGACTTGGCGTACATTTCCGCCTCTTTCAAACCATAAGAACTGGTTTTGTTTCCATAGAAAATCAGCAGGTCTTCCGGCTCACTGCGGTATTCATGCGAACTGTTTACCAGGATCAGCTCACCCTGCCGTTCATCCGCTTCTGCCAACTGGACCGTTGTCCAGGTATATTCCGGTTCAACCGGTTCCTCCGACGATTCAGCATCCGAACTGACAGTCGAACTTCCGCCTGAACTGCCGTCACCCAGTCCTGACAAAGCACCAAGACCCTTGGAAATCAACCGGACAGCACCGCTGATCAATAAAACAAGTAATACAATCGCAACGACCGCTCCGCCAATCAATATGACCAGATTACGGACATTGACACTTTTCCGACGTCTTCTGACCTTACGGCCCTTTGAGGAATACGACACGAAATCTTCACACCTTTCAGCGGAAAACCGCCACAAATTATCTTTACCATTCTTTTTTTCCGAAGCGGCACGCCCGGTACGATAAAAAATATTGTTTCTAATTCAGTATATCACAATTATGCAAAATTCGCCACTGTTTTCTGCGATTTTGTCGTATTTCTGCAAAAATAGCAGTTTGTTCTCGTCACTTTTTCCAATCGGTATTCTGAAAGAAACTTTCCGGCACTACATGCCAGGCACAATATCTTGTGGATAACGCGCAAACTGCATATTCACCGTTTCAACATTGGATATGTGGAAAACAATTGACAACCATCTGTCGAAAATCCCGATTTTTCGGTTTTTGTGTCACATATTATTCATATCCTCCATCTGCATAGTGGAAAAGCAGCGGTAAGCCGCCTGGTGGAATGTTGAAAACACTGTGGAAACGGTGAAGAAGGTGTATTTTTTTTGCAGATAGTACATTTTGTAAAATCCGGGAAAACTGACCGGAAAAAAATCGCATAAACGTATATTTTTTACCCGATTTTCTGTCAAAATAGCCTAACAAAACACGATTGTCTATAAAACGTGTTGTTATTGCACGGTATCAAAACGGCAAATTTACAGCTGCCCGGAGTCAAAGTTTTTCACATTTTTCATCCTTGCAAAAAACTGCTAAATATAGTATAGTGTTAAAAGCGATATTTTCGGGGAAAAAACTTTTCAGCTATCCGCCGGCACAGGCGTGATCAGACGGATTTTCAGCCCATTCCGCCGCGCATACCGCACCGTATAGGCTGTCCCGCCTCTTATCGAACCATTGTATACCCCAATCAGCAGTGAACTGTGTTCCACCATATACCGGTCACGCACCAGATATCCTTCCTGAATTGCGACCGGCATCAGGGTGATCACCTCGTCGGCTGCATCCCGCAGCCGCCAGTAGCGCAGGCGCCATTCTTTTGACCAGCCGTTTGTCTGGTCATGAAACGGAACCACGCCGATCAGCCTGATTTCCGGGAACTGTTCCCGCAGGGCTACCACCAGTTCGCCCGCTATGATATCGCTTCCCATCGCCATCCCGCAATAAAAATACTGATAGCCGGCTTCTATCGCTTCCTGTATCGCAAGATGCAGCTGGAGACGCAGATCATCCATCCGGCAGTTTTTGAGCATCCGCGGCCGGTGGCCGGTAAAGCAGGCAGAATGTGCTTTTTGTGACTGGTCAAATGGAGCAGGCATGATTTTCAGCCTCCCTTTCGATAATAATAGCGCAGTATTGCCCAAATCTTATTATACCATCGAATGAAAATTTCCGGTAGTGTTTTGACATAAACTTTCAGGACAGCTGACTGATCATTTTGTATGCTGGCTGTATTTTCATTTGGAGAAGAAAGGTCTGGTATTGATGGAGTTTTTGAAAAGGACCTGGGCAGAAATCAATCTGGATGCCCTCAAATCTAATATTGAAGCGATCCGCTCGGCAATTCCGCCGCAGACCGGTATTATTGCCGTCGTCAAAGCGGACGCTTACGGTCACGGCGACGGATATATTGCCGGTGAACTGGAAGCGCTTGGCATCCGCTTTTTTGCGGTTTCCAATCTGGAAGAAGCCCTTTCCCTCCGCAGAAAAGGCATCAGCGGCGATATCCTGATTCTCGGACCCACGCCCTACCGCCGGGCAGCCGACCTGGCAGCCAATCATATCACCCAGACGGTTTATTCCAGCCAGTATGCCGGAGACCTCAGCCGGGCAGCGGTCGCGGCAGGGGTAAAAGTACGCTGCCATATCAAGCTGGATACCGGCATGGGCAGAATCGGGTTTGTCGTCCGGGAAGACCAGGACCCGACCGATGAGATCAAACGGGTAACCAGCCTGCCCGGGCTGGAACTGAGCGGTATTTTCAGCCATTTTTCCTCAGCTGACGATATCACGCCGGAAGGTGAAGCGTATACAATATTGCAGCAGCAGCGATTTGACCGGACGGTCGAATCGCTGGAAAAAGCCGGTATCCGCTTTTCCTGCCGCCATCTGCAAAACTCTGCTGGAATTGAAAACGAACGCAGCTGCCGGTATGACTATGTCCGCGCCGGAATCATCCTGTACGGTATGCCGGTCGATACCAAAAACGGATGCGCACTGGATCTGCATCCGCTTTTGTCCATCCGCTCAGTTGTCACGATGGTCAAAACGCTGCACGGCGGCAATCCGATCAGCTACGGACGGCACTATACGACCGATCACGACCGAGTAATTGCAACGGTACCGATCGGATACGCAGATGGTTATCTGCGCTGCATGAGCAGTAAGGCAAGCGTCCTTATCCGCGGCAAACGCGCAAGAGTCATCGGCAATGTCTGCATGGACCAGATCATGGTGGACGTCACTGATATTCCCGGCGTATCAGAGGAAGACACCGTCACCATTGTTGGAAGGGATGGGGACGACTGCATCACCTTTGATGAACTGGCAGGATATGCCGATACCATCAGCTATGAGCTGTTCTGCCTGATCGGGAAACGGGTCCCGAGGGTATATTACCGGGATGGAAAAGAAGTTGGAGCCGTCAACTACCTGATCGACGAACCGCTGACCAACCTGCCGGAATGAGAACACCTTGACAGATAAATTACTGCGGTGCTATAATTTAACTGTCAATCTTTAACAGTTTTATTTTCAAGCAGAAAGGATGGTTTATATGACAAATGTTGTATTGGATGCGCTCAAAAGCCGCCGCAGCTGCCGCAGCTACAAGCCGCAGCAGATTACTAAGGAAGAGCTCGCAGCCGTTTTGGAAGCCGGAACCTGGGCACCGACCGCAATGGGAACACAAGAGCCGCTGATCGTTGTCGTTCAGGACGCTGAAAAAATCGCGAAAATCGAACGGATGAACGCTGCTGTTATGGGAAATCCGGACGGTCATCCTTTCTATGGTGCACCGACTTTACTGATCGTATTCGCAGATGCTTCACGCGGCGGCGTTTTTGTTGAAGACGGCAGCCTTGTCATGGGCAATCTTCTCAACGCCGCGCATGCTGTAGGGCTTGGCAGCTGCTGGATTCACCGCGCACGGGAAGTTTTTAGCACCGAAGAGGGCAAGGCGATGATGAAACAGTGGGGTATCCCGGAAAATTACGCCGGTATCGGCAACTGCATCCTTGCGTACCCGGTTCAGCTAGCTCCTGCCAAACCCAGAAAAGATGGCTATGTAATTTTTGACTGATGATATCCATGAAAAGCCGTGGCAAAAATTCCCTGCCACGGTTTTACTTATATTTCTGTTCCCGGTAAGACATGCCCCTCAAAAATTTTACCCGGAACCAAATGGAGGATGACGGATGAAAGAAAATATACCGATTGTCATGATGAAAAGAAATCCAATAAATAAAAAAAGAGAATTGAGTGACATTGTACTTGGGCTTTTAGGAACGTTGCTTGCGTTATACGGACTCACTGTGTTTAACCAACATACTCTAATGACATTATCGCTTGGTGTTCGTATGATGGCGATGATTTTGACATATTGGTTGGTTGCCACCGTTCCGATCATCATAATGCTGATTTGTAAAGAAAACCTGTTTGATTATGGTTTTACGAAAAATAAAATATGTCAACAAATATTAGTTGGTATTCTGGTTGGAATTGCTTTTTCGGTTGTGCTTACTTTGATACCACATATTCTCAAACTTGGTAATTTAGTGGATAGCGGAAAACGATATACACATTTATGGCAATTTGCTTATGAATTTTTATATTGCATTTTTGCAGTTGGTCTTGTTGAAGAATTTTTATTCAGAGGTTTTTTCTACGCAAAAATCAAGAGGATTAGCAATGATACTACTGCCTTGTTTTCATCATCGGTTTTGTTTGGACTGTTCCACTTATTTGTAGGAAATGTTTTTCAAATGGTCATTACTATTTTCTTGGGGGCTGTTTGGTGCTTATGCCGAAACAAGATTAAGTATTGTTCAACACTATCGTTAGTGATTGCTCATGGAATATATGATGCGCTCATTACTGTTTGGGCATCTATATTATTACAATAAGTTATTATTTGCCAGGGAGATAATAAATCTATCCGGTTCAGTCTTTGATAAAGGAAAATTAAGGCGGGAAAGTCCTAAAATGACTTCCCGCCCATTTCAATTTTGAGAAAAGAAACCAAAAAAAATTTAGAAATAGAGCGGACAAGCACCTTGAGGGATTGGCTACCATATCCACCCATTTAACAAAACGACGGGCGGCGGTCAAGTTCGTTTTTTCTTGCTCACTCTTTGACCGCCCGGGTCGCGACAAAACTCGGGATATTATGCTCATGAAGGTTCCCGACGCCGTTGGTGTCCTCGTACAGATGGGTCAGCCGGAACCCGGCCCGCAGCTGGCCGCCGATCTGTTCCTCCATCGTATGGGAAAACTGTACGCCCTCATTGCGCGCCATCGCTTCCGCATAAAGCTGTGGGTCTTTGAGCGGATTGTACGGGAGCCGGTGGGCAATTTTCGACTCGGTTTCGTCGACAATGAAATTCATCC
>CALWWT010000226.1 GCA_944385325.1 uncultured Clostridia bacterium
ACGACACAGATCACCGAGTCATCCCGCTGAGGGGACGCGCAGATATCGCAGATCTCCTTATCGGTCAGGTTTTGGCATACCTTGCAGTTATGGATGGATTTTTTTGCCTCAAGGATTGCGTCGGCAAAATCCTTTGCCTGCTCCTGCGGCATATCCAGCACAAAGAAGGCAAGCCGCTGGGCCGATTTGCGACCCACGCCGGGCAGAGCGGCAAAATGCTCCATCAGCTTTTTTAACGATACCGGAACATTTGCCATGATTGATCAGAACAGACCGGGGATATTCAGACCGCCGGAGATTTCATTCATTCTGCCCTCGGTTTCTTCCTCAACCTTGCGCAGGACTTCGTTAACACCGCTGACGATCAGGTCCTGGAGATCTTCAATAGCCTCAGGATCGACGATTTCAGGTTTCAGGGTGATGGAGCGGAGAACCTTGTCACCGGTCATTTTGATTTCAACAACACCGCCGCCAACAGTAGTGCTGTACTCTTTGGCATTGATTTCTTCCTGTGCTTTTTCCATCTGTTCCTGCATCTTCTGAGCCTGTTTGATCATCGAGCTCATGTTGTTGCGGGGAGCGGTATAGCCCTGAGGCAGTCTTGCTTTCATATAAAACATCCTTTCAAATCCGGCAGGTAATCCCGGATTTACTGTCATTATTTTTGCAGGCGTATCTCAACGCCTTCTCCCGCGGCGCGGGAAAGTATATCCGCAAAGGCAGGGGACTGTTTTTGTGTGGCAGCCACCGGCACTTTTTTGGCGATTCTGAGTTTATGGCGGGAACCGAGCTTCTGCTCAACCAGATCAGCCAGCCTTGCGCCGATATTGTTGGTCAGCAGCATACCTTTCAGCATCTGGTTGGACGAAGAGATAATAACGGTTTTTCCGCTTCGTACAGCGGTCGAACCGTCCAGCATTGAAAACAATGCCGGGTCATTCGTTTCCATATCCCTGAGCAGTTCTTCCCATTGCGGCAGCGGTTCAGCCGGCGGTTCATTCATACCGGACGGTGCTGCGGCATTGTTTCCGGCAGCTGCCGGATTCTGCGGAATGGGCTGCTGGGGTGCCGGTTGGGGAGAAGGCTGTTGTTCAATCGCGGCAGACGGCTGCTGAACAGCAGGAGCTGTGTGATTCGCAGCACCCATCTGATGGGAATCAGCCGCCGGTACCGTCTGAAATCTTGAAAGATCGTTTCCGGAAGGGAACTGGGACAGCTGTGCGACCAGCTTTTCCAGCTGGGAAACACGCTGGACCAGCGCGGCGTTTGCCGAAGACGCAGGCGCAGCTGCGGGAGCAGCTGTACTGCCGGCCGATGGATCACACAGCCGGATCATGGTCATTTCCAGTTCGACCCGTTTGTCAGCCGAACGGGTAAGGGCGTCGGTGCAGCGCTGCAGTTCTCTAAGGATTGCGAGAATCCGGTCGAGTGCAACCGACTGCGCCATAGCGGTCATCCGTTCCAGTTCATCCGGCAGCGCGACGATCAGTTTTTTTGGTTCACTGACCGAACGGCAGAGCAGGATATCCCGGAAATGGGAAGTCAGTTCCGCCGCAATGCGGTCAATGCCTTTGGCATTTTCGTAAAGTTCGTTGACAACCGTCAGGGCAGCAGCGGTATCCTGCTTTAAAATCGCGTCCGAAAGGGCAAACAGATGCTCTCTTCCGGCGACGCCTGCCGTATCGGCGACCACCTGATCGGTGATATCGTCGCTGACCGCGATGCACTGATCCAGAAGCGAAAGCGCGTCACGCATTCCGCCGTCAGCCAGCCGCGCAATCAGCGAAGCCGCGTCCGGATGCAGGTCGATGCCTTCCTGACCGGCAACGAAAGAAAGTCTCGCTTCAATATCCGCCGGACGAATTCTCCGGAAATCATACTGCTGACACCGGGAAACAATGGTTGCCGGAACCTTATGCAGTTCGGTTGTTGCGAGAATAAAAATAACATGGGGCGGCGGTTCTTCCATGATCTTGAGCAGCGCATTGAAAGCACTGACCGAGAGCATATGCACCTCGTCGATAATATAGACCCGGTATTTGCAGACAGTAGGAGCAAAATTTGCCTCATCCCGCAAAACACGGATATCATCGACGCCGTTGTTGGACGCCGCGTCCATTTCGGTGATGTCGAGTATCGACCCCTCCTCGATACCCTTGCAGACAGAGCACTCCAGACAGGGGTTTCCATCCACCGGATGCAGGCAGTTGACTGCCTTGGCGAGGATTTTGGAACAGGTGGTTTTACCGGTTCCTCTCGAGCCGGTGAACAGGTAAGCATGGGCAGTTTTACCCGAGCGGACCTGATTTTGCAGGATCGTGGTGATATGTTCCTGAGAAACGACATCGGAAAAGAGCTTCGGCCTCCATTTACGATAGAGTGCCAGATACATGTTGCTCCCTCCTCACCAGTTTGACTGCAAATAAAAAGACCATGCAGCCGGACACACGGAGGTAAAGGCTTTACTGCGTCACATGAGGCGGTCCGCTTAATGCTGCTCGGTTCCCCGC
>CALWWT010000227.1 GCA_944385325.1 uncultured Clostridia bacterium
TTGCGCGCAAAGCGCGCCCAGGGCACGGTTCGCTGCGCGAACCATCCGCCCTGGACCTACTATAAAGTTTTCCACTTCATTTCAGTGTCAAATTGAAAAAGTTTACCCCAACTATTGACAAAGAGCCATAAAAAGTCCCGGGATGATCTGAACCCGGGACTTTTGCCTGCTTCCGAACAGCCAAAATGTCCGGCATCGCTTATTTTTCCAGTAATTTTTCAATCTGTTCAAAACGTCCGCCGCACTTGATAAATGCCATGACCCGGCGGTCATCCTCTTCCGGGTAGGCATATCCCAGCGCCTGACCGACTTCCCTTCCGCAGCTGCGGAAGAGTTCGCACATCGAAAACAGCGCACGCATCATATCATCGTAGTTGCCGCCCGCAAAGCTGCCCGCAAACAACCGCCACTGGTCGGAATAAAGATACCGTTCGATATACTTGCCCAGTTTGCCGGTATTCACCTTGAAATCATACTGGATACCGATCTTCCATTCCACCATCCTGCGCAGCATCGGCCAGACATATCCGCACATCATGCCATGGGCATACGGCATTTCTCTCCGCCAGATTCCCTTCACGACATAGGTGGCAACCCACCAGAACTCGTTGCAGGTGCACAAATATTCCCGTTCGCTGGGTTTTCTGACCCAGTATCCGCTCTCATCCGGCGGCGGAACCTCCGGGAGTATCCCATCCTTATCCATCAGCACCCGGCACATCCGGTCGGACAGCACCTTCTCTGCCGCCAGGCTGACAGGCACCAGCTGGAGATCAATCCGGTTGCCGTCTAAAAGCTGCATCATGAAGATATACCAGTCAAGGTAAGGCGGCTGGGAGTCCAGCTGTTCCGAACGGGTCTGCATGATCAGCCGTTCGCCGAAAACATCAATCCAGCCGGAATTATTAATCATTCCCTGCATATCCGTCACCGCAAACACAATATCAAAATCCTGATACTGATCCTGCGGTGCATTTGGATTTGCACGGGAGCCATTCATCCAGACTGCCCGGACCCGTTTGTCCTCCGAAGCAACTTTCAGAATCAAACCCATCATTTCCTCTTCCGTACGGTGCTTCAAGTCAAACAACCTCCTTACCAGCTGTATCCTGTGTTGTACTTTTTACAATAAACATGTAAAACGCGGCTGCACGCCGACAAACCTTCTGCGACGAGACGCCGCTTATTCTTTCAGCTCACCATTAGCCAGCGCCTTCAGGTAAGCGTTGATAAACCCATCCAGATCGCCGTCCATAACCGCGTTGACATTACCGGTTTCGTAGTTGGTGCGGTGATCCTTGACCATGGTATAGGGCATAAAGACATAGGAACGGATCTGGCTTCCCCAACCGATCTGTTTCTGGTCGCCCTTGATATCCTCGATCTTGTCCAGATGCTGCTGGATCTTGATGGCAAGCAGTTTTGATTTCAGCATCCGCATAGCGACGTCCTTGTTCTGGTACTGGCTTCGTTCTACCTGACAGGAAACGACGATTCCGGTCGCAAGGTGGATAATACGGACAGCCGAAGATGTCTTGTTGACCTTCTGGCCGCCTGCACCCGAAGCGCGGTAAACTTCAACGCGGATATCTTCCGGACGGACGACGATATTGGTATCAACTTCCTCCATCGTCGGCATGACTTCCAACGACGCAAACGAGGTCTGTCTCCGGCCGGAAGCGTCAAACGGCGATACACGGACCAGACGGTGGATGCCGTTTTCCGACTTCAGGAAGCCGTAGGCGTTTTCGCCCTCGATCTGAATCGAAGCAGACTTGATACCCGCTTCGTCACCGTCCTGATAGTCCAGGACCGAAACCTTATATCCATGTGCTTCTGCCCAGTGGCAGTACATCCGGTACAGCATACTGACCCAGTCCTGCGCCTCGGTTCCGCCGGCACCGGCGTGGAAGGTGAGGATCGCGTCCTTCGCGTCATACTCACCCGAAAGCAGAGTAGTCAGACGGGAAGTTTCCATTCCCTTATCCAGCTGCTCCATCTGTTCGTCGATTTCAGGCAGCATCGATTCATCCTCGTCCTCGTCTGCCATTTCGATCATGACTTCCAGATCCTCATACATCGAAACCAGTTTGTCATAACCTTCGATTTTGGATTTCAGGGCACCGGTCTTTTTGAGGACTTCCTGAGACTTTTCAGCGTCATCCCAGAATCCGGGCTGAGCAGCCTGCTGTTCCAGCTCCTCAACCTGCACCTTGATCCGATCGATACCCAGCGCGGAGCGCAGATCATCCAGGTCAGGCTTTTTCGCCTTGAGTGCGAGCGCGCGTTCTTCCATTGCTAACATATATTACTTTTCCTTTCCGTTTTGACGTGTATTTCAGCTCATGATCCATTTCAGCTGACGGGCGTCAGTAGCGGTGTAATCTTGGCATTTCCATTTCCTTTACGATTTATTTTGTCCGGAGCTGCGGAGACAGCCGCAAAACCCGATACTTTCTTTTATTATAGCCAATATTTTGTTTTCTGTAAAGATTTACAGCAAATTTTCTGTCCGCCAGCCAAAAAACGGCTGACAACCATCAGCTGTGTTCACAAATTCCCGTCACCGAATTAACAAATAATATCTCCCAATTTACGGAAGATTGTGGTATAATAAAATCCATAAGTTCCGGTATACCCGGAGAGAATTTTTGTTCTGACAGCTGTCTGATACACGCTGTATGAAAGGATTACTTATGCTGCGATATGAAGGGGCTGAGTGCCCGTATTGTCACCAGATATTGCGCGATGGAGACGACATTACCGTCTGTCCTCAGTGCGGCGCACCTTATCACCGGGAATGTGCAAAAAAAGCTGGCGGGTGTGTACTGACCCAGCTGCACAACGAAGGGCGCCAGTGGCAGAAGGTGTCACGTCCGGGTGAAAAAACCATCGACGGACTTGCACAGCTGCGGTGCAGCCGGTGCGGAACTCTCAATCAGCCGGGTGCCAAGGTCTGTGAGATCTGCGGTACGCCGCTGGATAACCAGCAGCCGGATGAAGGAAACGCGTCTTCAGGTCCTGCCGGCTTTAATGGTGCTGGTCAGCGAGAACCCCACCAGGGAGGATGGAACCAGCCATCCTGGCAGCAGGGTGCACCCGGGATGCCGCCTTTCCAGATGCCGTTTGACCCGTTTGTCAATCCGATGGGCGGACTTGATCCGGAGGAGCCGATCGACGGCATCCCGGCAAAGGAAGTTGCCGTTTATGTCAAGCAGAATACCCCCTATTTTCTGCCAAAGTTCAAGGCGTTTTTGGGCAAGCAGGAAGGCGGAAAAAAGAGAACTCTCAGCTGGAACTGGGCAGCATTCCTGCTGGATACCTATTATCTGTTCTACCGTAAGATGTACGGACTGGGAGTGGTCGTCATGGTATTGTCGCTGCTGCTTTCGATACCGTCACTGCTGATGAGTTTTGACAGCCTGATGACGGTGATCGATGCTGAGAGCACACTGGTGACCGATCTGGGAATCAGCCCGGAAAAACTGCTGATCCTGTACAATATGTGCAGCTTTTTATCCTTTGCAATGAAAGCAACGCTTGCCTCACTGTCAAACCGGCTGTATGCGGCACACGCACTCAAGGACATCCACCATATCCGGAAAGAAAAAGGAGATTCTCCTGAATATTATACCGCTCTTTCCAGCAAAGGCGGCGTATCACTGCTCAGTGTTGCGATTGCGCTTGCAGTTACGGCGGCTGCATCGGTCATCTCGTCGATGGTATTTTTGCAGTATATCGGCATCTAACAGCGGGACGGATATCCTGCGGTTAAATATATTATTTATAAAATCTGGGAGGAACCAAAAATGATTCGTCACATTGTCATGTGGAACCTGAAAGCCGAAGCAGACGGCCGCACCAAAGAGGAAAATGCTGCCCTGATGAAAGAAAAACTGGAAGGTCTGTGCGGTCAGGTGGATGGGCTTTTGTCGGCAGAGGTCAGCTGCAATATCACGCCCGGCGGCATTGACGTCTGCCTGGTTTCAATGCATACCGACAAGGCTGCGCTCGACCTGTATCAGGGACATCCTGCGCATCTTGCGGTCAAGGAATTTGTCCATAAGGTTATCGAGAGCCGTTACTGCCACGACGCGGAAATCTGAGGAAACGCGTCATGGACTGGATTAAAAAACATCCGTCGGTGCTGACTGCCGCCGCTTTGGTTCTTCTGGTGGCGGTACTGCTGATCGACAGTCTGGTCATCCGGCTGTCTGTCACAATTCTGGGCATATCCGTAATCTTTGCACTGGTTCTGGTGGTGGTGAGTTTTATCATGATACGCCGCGGATTCCATGCTGAACTTAAAAAAAGTATGCCTGATTCCCCAGTCTTTCAGGCAAGGGACAAAGGAAGAAAAAAATAACGGCTGATTTTTACAGATAGCCGTAAAATCCTGACAGTGGTTTATCGACTGGCTGTCAGGATTTTTGTTTTGACAGATGGTTATAAAAAGAAGAAATGGTTGACGAATTGCAAAAAATAAAATATACTATAAGAGGAATAGGAAACTATCAAATCTATTTTCAGGTTAATTCCTGACCCAAAGGAGGGAGCCTTTTGCTGATTCCTTCTGAACGCCCGTGGCTGCTGGTCATCGCACCAGAAGAAGAGTGCCAGGCACTCAGGGCGATCCTCTCACCTGAATGGGAACTGATTGAAACTGAATCTGAACAACAGGCGCTCCCGATACTGGAGCGCTGTGAATTATCTCCGTCAGGTATCCTGCTGGGCGGCATTCCGCATACAGCAGATGGTCAGCTGATTCAGCATTGGCTGAAACAACATACCGACGGTGAAATTCCCCTGTTTATCATACTCGCCCCACAGCAGGAACATGTCCTCAACCGTGCAATTGAACTGGAAGCAGCCGAAGTGCTGGTCAAACCACTCAACCCGTTGATCATCCGCCGGCGTATCCGGCAATGTATCCGGCTTTTTGAGCGGCGCGCTGAAGTTATACAGCAGGCTGAACAGCAGTTCCAGACTGTTACTGCCCGGACGCCCGGACTACAGCAGAATATCAGGGCAATGATCGATACCATGAGCGCGCTTGTGGAATTCCGGGACTGCAAACCGGGAACCCATGTCCGCAAGGTACGGCAGATCACCTGGCTGCTGCTCAACGAACTTAAATCACATACCGGTGTGTCGATGCAGCAGATCGAACAGATATCCACTGCGGCATCGATGCATGACATCGGCAAAATCGCTGTTCCAGATGAGATTTTGCGTTACCCGGGTCCTCTGGACGAAAAGCAGATAGAACTTGTCCGGCTGCATACCCTGCGCGGATATGAAATTGTTCAGCGGATGAACCCCAGATGCCAGAACCAGATCTTGCTTTATGCCGCCCAAATCTGCCGCAGCCATCATGAACGCTGGGACGGAAGCGGTTATCCAGATGGGCTGTGCGGTGAAAAAATCCCATTGTGCGCACAGGTAGTCGGGCTTGCCGATGTATATGATACCATTACCAGCACTCGCACCTATAAAGAAGCACGCACCCACTGGGAAGCCTGCCAGACGATCGAATCTACTGCCGGCAGGCTGTTTTCACCAAAGCTGATCAGCGCCTTCCGCGCTATCCTTCCCTACCTTGAACAGCCGCCGGATCTTTTGCCGGTGCCGGCGCATTTTGTTCCGATCGCCGAGGAACTGGAGCTGGAACGTCAACTGCGCCGGGTTGCGCTGGCAAGGAATGAATACCACCAGCTTTCTGATCTGTCAGGCGATATCTACTTTTATTATGACTACCAGGAACGGACGCTGGAATTTTCTTCTGCCTTCTGCCGGATCTTCTGCAGGTCGTCTGCTCCCCAGAAAATTCCGCTTTCCCAGATCCGCAAATGTATCCAGCTAAAACTGCTCCGGAAACTGAGCAGTTATCTCAACCGGCTTTCGCCTGACAACCTTCAGATCAAAACCGAGCTGGAGCTGGAAACCGCGGATGGCAGCCGGAAATGGTTTGAATGCTACTTCCGTGCCCAGTATAGCGGCACCGAGGTGACTGATTATTATGGTAAGTTCATCGATATCGACCAGCTCAAAAATGAGGCAAACCTTTGGAAAGAACAGGCGCAGATCGACCAGCTTACCGGATTGCTCAACCGCGGTGCGACGCAGCGCAAGGTGGAACAGCTCCTGAAGCAGCGCCAGCCGCTTACTTTCCTTTTCATTGACCTGGATGACTTCAAGCGGATCAACGATACATATGGTCATCTGTTCGGTGACCGGGTGCTCCGGCATATCAGCCAGCAGATCAAAGCAAGAATGCGAACCGGCGACCTGATTGGAAGAATAGGCGGTGATGAATTTCTGGCAGTCCTGCCCGGAACCGGAAATCCGGAACAGCTTGCACGCCGAGCGAGCCAGCTGCTGGGCATCTTCTCGGTTTCGCTGCCGGTTAGCGGGACGCCGGCTCCACAGGAGTACCGTGTATGCGGAAGTATCGGGATCTCCGTTTCTCCCGGAGACGGTACCAGGTACGCCGAGCTGCTGCGTAAGGCGGATATTGCGCTGTACACAGCAAAAAAGGCAGGTAAAAATACCTGGCGGTTTTTTAAGCCGGAGATGATGGAAAACACTACTGGAAGTGTCCTCAGTGAAATCGATTGAAAATAAATGATTGCCTCATGTTTGCAGGAAAAGCCTGCGGCTGTATCAGTACATGGCTGCCACAGGTAACGGTGGAAAAGCCCTGCTGACTACGGAATGCGGCTTTGACTATACAATAATCGTTTTTTTGGCAGAAAGGAAGTAACTCAAATGAAATTGTTATCGCAGTCCAAACTCGG